>CAZAYE010000278.1:0-1313 GCA_964489255.1 uncultured Enterobacteriaceae bacterium | reverse complement strand
GCGTGACCAGATCGACCAGCTTCGCGCCCTCCCCATGCTGGTCACCGCGCAAGCTGCGGGCGGTGACGATCCCGACCGGGATGCCTGCCCGCAGGAGCTGGGTGAGGAGGGTGACCGCCTCCAGAGGGATGAGGCGCCCGGGGAGCGTGAGCGTGTCGTCGAGGTCCGACAGGATGGCACGGTAGATCTGCCCCATTGCGCGGTCAAACTTTCGTTGTGCCACTGCATCCACTTGTCTGCCTCCCATAGTCCGTACAGAGCGTCCCCAGACGGGGGACCTCCGCGAGTCTTCAGTACCGGTAGCCAGCCCCTTTAAGGCGTGGCAAAGAAGCTGTCCCGGGCGTAAGCCAACACATCGGCATTACTGGCGCAGAGGAACCGTTGGCGGTGCGTGAGCGTTGCGCTGAGCTGATCCAGGAGGGTGGTCCCGCCACCGATGATCAGGCGGTCGGGAGCCCAGTCAATTTGCCCCTTCGCAGCAAAACACGCGCATTTGCACCCGGCTTTGGCGGCTATGAAGAGCGCCCCGGCATAGTCGATGCATTTGTACCCCTTGAACGGATCCAGCACGAGGTGAATGTCACCAGAGGCAACCCGCGTAACCGGGAGCGGGCCACCGTGGTGAAGCAGCAGCCTTGCCTCGTTTGCATCGAGGATCTCCCCTGGGCCCCCCGCCCTGCCAAAGGCGGCGACGAATTGCTTGAAGCGCGGAAGCTTTGCCGCGACAGTCGACAGGATGATCTTTTCCCGTGGTGTGGAGGCATCCGGCGCGAGCGTTTCCGTCGACCGTTGCTCCCCGGTACCGAGATCCACGAATGCTCCCGATTGCTGCTTCTCCGCCCAGTAGATCTCTTGCGTGGCGATGGCACCCACGACAGCAGCCAGGATTTCCCCCGACTCAATGCGGGCCGGGCCGGGCTCGGCGCGGAGTCTCAGCTCGACGGCAACAAGAGCAACGGCCCCGCCAAACGCAATAACCGCCAAGTCCGTCGAATCGATCGGGTCGATGAGGATCAACAGGACGGCCCTTGCACTGCTAGGGTCGAAGCGGGGCGGATGGACGAGGACACCCCGTTCTTCCGACAACACCACAAAGTGCTCGTAACCAAGCGCCGGCAATGCCTCGCGCAGGATCGCCAGCGCCCTCTCTTCCGTCTCCGCATCGATTCTCCTCGTCGCGTCATCGGCCTCCTTCCTGGGCCTTGCCAAGATCGTGTACTCGGGGGGTACCGCCAAAGTACGGTCCATCCGTTCTGATGCGCGCCGGCGCGCCGCGGGTGACGCGGTGGCCCTGCGTGCCTCATCCATCAGTC
>CAZAYE010000277.1:4634-5561 GCA_964489255.1 uncultured Enterobacteriaceae bacterium | reverse complement strand
GTCGAGTTTTTCGGCGCTCTCCAGGAGCTTTGCTTCTAACTCGTGGAGCGACGAGACAGACAACCGCTTCAGCAAATCGCGTTCTTCCATCAGACGAAGGCCTTCGCGAAGTACTTCGCTGGCGGACTGATAGTCGCCACTTTTGACTTTTTCTTCTACAAAACGCTCCCACTTGTCGCCTAATGAGACATTCATAGCGCAGACTCCTACAATTCGAGTTACCGTGCAGAATACCATAAATAACAAAAAATGCGCAAGGAATGGCATTCCAAGATCGGGCCGATCGCATCGTGGGGGGATCGGGGGCAGATACGTTGCGCGGCCTTTCCGCGTTTGCCCTCCTACAGGCGATAACTCACGTGCTTGCACCTTACTTGCTTGCCCGCTACTTGATTCACGTACAGTACAGCCCGTGGCAGTAAGTCAAGGTCTGGCTTGCGGTACGCGGGTTTGCAAAGAAGGAGGGGGAACAGTGGCGAGACGACGCAACACCCAGACCGCCGCTCTTCAAGAAGCGCTGGCCTACCGGCATCCAGAAGCAGAAAGTCCCTTGCGGCCCGATGTGGGCACGCAATCACAGTTCAAGAAGAAGAAACCTCCTGTCACCTACCGCTATGATTCGTCGCTTTCACCGGCGCTGTCCTGGGACGGCCAGAACCCAGCCCGCGAACTCGGAGAATGGCTTATAGGGCTCATTGAGAAGGCCGCTGCCCTGCCTCCCCCACACGCTTTCGACAAACCCCCAAGAATTTCAGCGTGGCGATGGCCAGATCATCGCCACGGTCCGTAGTCTCAAGGATGCAGTGGACCAGCTCAAGCGGCTTGGGCAACCCTTTCTTGACTGGGCAGGCAAAGCAGAGCGGCTCTCATTTGACGTTCCCACATTGCCACTCTTCGTCCATGAGCGGCTGTCTACAAAGGGCATTA
>CAZAYE010000277.1:0-4624 GCA_964489255.1 uncultured Enterobacteriaceae bacterium | reverse complement strand
GCAGCGTCAGATGTGTATAAGAGACAGGAGATCCGCAACGTCCGGTGATTGACCAGGTGCTCAAAGCCTACGAGTACCGAGACAAGTGGGTCAACCGCCTGATTCTCGGTGACTCGCTGGTGGTGATGAACTCTCTCTTACACTTACACTACAAGGGCCTGGGTGGGCAGGTGCAGATGATTTACATGGACCCGCCCTACGGTGTGAAGTTCGGCTCTAACTTCCAGCCCTTTGTCCGCAAGCGCGATGTAACTCACAACGACGACGAGGACATGACCCGCGAGCCGGAGATGGTCAAAGCATACCGAGACACCTGGGAACTTGGCTTACACTCTTACTTGACCTACCTCAGAGACCGTCTCCTCCTCTGTCGTGAGCTGCTTCATCCATCAGGTAGTGTTTTCGTACAAATCTCTGATGAGAACCTACCCCACGTCCGTGAGGTGATGGATGAGGTGTTTGGAGCTGAAAATTTTTGCGGTTTGATTGCTTTCCGCACCACTGGTGGACAAAGCACCTCGCTACTATCGACCTCAACAGATTTTCTCCTTTGGTGCGCGAAGGGCAAAGAGCTTGCTGGGTCAAAGTTCCATAACCCAATCACTCCAAAACATGGTGGGGCAGATGACGGGTCTGGCCAGTACACGTTCGTTGAACCTCCCGATGGCTCACAAGCCCCACGTCCTATGACCAACGAGGAGTTAAACGGTTCGCAGCCAATGCCGGATGGGTGGAGGATTTTGGCACATGGCACTTTGTATTCTCAGGGTGCTCCATCTGACCCTAGCGAAACCCTATTTGAGTGGGGTGAGCAGACTTTTCAGTGCCTTCCTAACACACATTGGAAGCCAGGGGTCAAAACTGGTGGAATGGCTCGCCTTGCAGCTGCTAACAGGTTCATGCTTGTTGGCAATACCCTCCGATACAAACGATACGTTAATGACTTTCCGGTCTACCTGATTGACAATGTTTGGAACGACACTGCGATTAGTGGGTTCGCTCGGAAAAAGGAATACGTTGTCGAGACAAGTACCAAGGTTGTTGAGAGATGTATTTTGATGACCACTGACCCAGGTGACCTAGTCCTTGATCCGACCTGTGTGCGGAAGGGGACGGGAATATTAGCAATGTGGCCCCCCTATAGTCCCCCGTCAACGGGGGGACTTTTCCCTCCCCGTTGACGGGGAGGGTTAGGGAGGGGTTTGTTCCTATCGAACTTCTCACGCCAGACGACTTTGTCTTTGGCCACGATGGCAAACCCCATCGAGTCACCCGCGCCATCCGAAAACGCTATAAAGGCACGATGGTAGGGATTCAGCACGGCCATTCGTCTCACACCCTGTGGGTCACCGCCGATCATCGTATTCTCTGCCAAACGCGCACTGTGTCCTACGGAGCCCAACGGAGCTGGAGACATGTACCTGCGCAGCATTTTATGCGAGCCAGAGACCTGCGAAAAGAACTGACACCAGCCGAGCACAGTCTCTGGCGTGTCTTACGAGGACGGCAATGTGGCGCCAAATTCCGTAAGCAACACCCTATCGGTCCCTATATCGTAGACTTTTACTCGTGGGACGTTGGCTTGATCATTGAAGTGGATGGCGACAGCCACTTTACTCCTGAAGCCCAGGCATACGACCGTGAGCGCGACGCCTATCTACATGCGCTAGGGTTAACCGTCCTGCGGTTCACAAACCATGAGATCTTTGACCACATTGAGGGAGTTACGGAGCACATCGCAGCAGCCCTCGATCAGGCGGAACCGTCGCATGATCATTACAAACAATGGAGGCGTGCCGACTCTTTGCAAGAAGGCGACACCGTTTATTTCGGGATAGAACAACACCCTGTCCAGATCACTGACTTGCTTTACGAGCAAACAGATGAAGACGTGTACGACCTCGAAGTCGAAGACGTTCATTCATTTCTGACGGAAGTCTGTGCCGTCCACAATTGCGGCAGCGGCACGACCGCCTATGTTGCCGAGCAGTGGGGCAGGTGCTGGATTACTGTAGATACCAGCCGCGTGCCCCTTGCTCTTGCCCGTCAGCGACTACTCACGGCCACTTTCTCCTACTACCAGCTCAAAGATGAATCGCGCGGCCCAGTAGGCGGGTTCGTCTATGTCCGCAAACAGAACAAGAAGGGCGAAGAAGTCGGCGGCATCGTACCGCATGTCACGCTCAAAAGCATCGCCAACAACGAACCGCCTGATAGGGAAGTGCTGGTCGACCGGCCTGAGCCGGACTTCATCATCCGCCTCAAAGGAGAGCCCTCAAGGCACCTCATCCTGGAGACTAAAGGCTTCGACCCGCTCATGGAGGTCAAATCACAAGCTGCTCTGCGGTGGGTGAATGCCGTCAATGCGGATGGCAGCTATGGGCACTGGCACTATGCCGTAGCGAGGAAGCCGGAAGAGGTGAGAAAGCGTATCGAGGAAATCGCGTTAGGCGCGTAGAATTCTTCTAGAAATTTTTGGTTCATCACGTAGGAAGACCGTAGGGGGCACGGCGCACCGTGCCCCTACATTTTGTTACAATTCTCCTGCATCATACACGGTCTTTCCCCCGAGTAGCGTGCGCAGTACTCGTGTCCCCGGCAGATCGTCGAGGGGGCAGGTGAGCGGATCGCGATCGACAATAATCAGATCAGCGTGATTACCTGGCGCGAGCGTGCCGATTCCTTCCCAGCCCAAGACGCGCGCGGCATCGCGCGTCCACATCGCCAACGCTTCTTCTCGCGTCACCGTCTGAGCCGGTCCCCGGTTGGTACGGCCACTCGTGCCGAAACGGTGGGTCATGGCGAGCTCGAGGTGTTCGAAAACGTTCTTAGGGCCCCAGTCGGTCCCGCAAGCGACAGTTAATCCGGCGTCCAATAAGCGACGCAAGGGAATCAAGTGTTCCAACACGTACTCGCCCACCCGTTCGATGAACAAATCTCCTTTGCCCCAGCAGAACGACATGCTGGTTGTGACGTCGAACCCCAGCGCCGCATAACGTCGTGCCTGTTCTGGCTCGACGAAGAAGGCATGCTGCAGGATCCAGTGCCGGGCGCGAATGTCATGGCGTGCCGCAACCGCCTCTAACTGTTCCAGGTATTCGTCGTGTTCTTGGTCTCCGACGGCGATGATGTTGAGTCGTAATCCTCGGGTGGCGCAGAACTCCATGGCGGCCTGGGCTTTTTCTGCCGAAACAAAAGACACTCCTGTCGTCAGCTCTCCGTAAGGGCCTTTGTACGGTTGTCGCATACGCATGAAGCCCGGCCAACACGGGCCGCCGCGCGTGAAGGTGACCCCGTTGACTCGAAGTAAATCATCGGAAAGGTCTCTCAGCGCCAACGCCCGGTCAAGGTGTGCCAGGAACGCGTCCATCGACAGCGGCTTTGTCCATGCCAGTCCGTACGGCTCTGCCTCGAGGGCCACCAGCACGCGCAGGCTGAGGGCGTTCTCATCCCGAAGCGTGCGGTAGGCGCCGAGGTCGCGCACCCCCATCAAGTGCCCTTCGTAGATGGTGGTTACCCCCATTACATTGTACGTCTGCATGGCCTGCCGCGCGCTCGGAAGAATGACCGCTGGCTGTAGAAGAGGGAGTTGGAGGAGAAGTCCATCCCAAAAGGGACAGTTGTTGTAGTAGTTATTGACCGAGCCGCGCAGAATTCCGGTCGGCTCGCCAGTAACATCTTTCTCGATCCACACGTTGTCTACGCGATCGGGTGTATCCCGCGTGATACCGAGCCGAGCCAGGCCTGCAGAGTTGAACGCGCAGACGTTGGGAGTGACCGGTGCCCAGGCTTGGATCATCACCGGATGGTCAGTCGTGGCGCGATCCAAGATATGGTGCTGTGGAAGTTCCTTCTCGGTCAGGTCGCGGTAAGAACAGCGAATGAAGTAATGTGGCTCGCCGACCGGGGTGGTCATGATCCACTCGCCGGGAGGCGTTGTAAGAGCGCGGGCACGAATGCGGGAGACTATATCAGCGTGTGAGAGAGTGTCCGCGATGTCAACGAGCGGATAGGCAAAGGCGGCGAGGTGAAGGAGGTGAGGGTGTGTATCGATGAGCCCTGGCAGAAGGGTTGCGCCGTGAAGATTGATATGCTCAGCGTCGGGACCCGCCAGGTGCCGCATCTCGACGGCAGTTCCACTGGCGACCACTCGGCCACCACGGACGATGAGGGCTTCTGCCGGCTGGGGGCCTCCCGCCAGCGTGAGAACTTTGCCGTTGAAAAATAGCGTAGCACGACTGTCCTCGTGAGCCGCAGTCATCGCGCCCTCCGCATTGTTGCCAGAGAAACCTCCGCTTAAGTAGATCTCGTCATTAAGAGCTTGATCTTTTCCACTAACCACTCAACCCGGTCCTTGCCCCAAAATCGCTCTCCATTGAGCACCCACGTGGGTACTCCTGGGCAACGGTCGCGTTCGAAGGCAGCGAGCGATGCATCTAGCATATGCCGGGTATCCTCGTGCAAGGCTTGCATCATCAGGTGGTCGGGGTCCAATCCGGCCAAGGAGGCAGCGTGTCGAATGACACTCTCCTCGTTCACGTCAAGACCTTCGACCCAGGCTGCCCGGAAGAGTACACGATCGAGCAGCGCCTCCTTCCCTGTTCCAAGCGCAGCGTAATAGGCT
>CAZAYE010000276.1:0-5571 GCA_964489255.1 uncultured Enterobacteriaceae bacterium | reverse complement strand
GTCTGGTGCTGGAAGCCTTCTCGGTCTCCTACGGCAAAGCGTCTCCCTATCTGCCGGTGATCGAACTGCTCAAGACCTATTTTCAGATTCAGCCGCAAGATGAGGAGCGCAGCCGCCGGCAGAAAGTCATCGGCAAAGTGCTTGAACTGGACCGCAGTCTGGAAGACATGCTGCCCTACCTCTTTTCACTGCTCGGCGTTGAAGACTCCACCTCTTCTCTGCAGCAAACAGACCCCCAAATTCGTCGTCGGCGCACCTTCGACGCCCTCAAGCGGTTGTTTTTGCGAGAAAGTCTCAACCAGCCCCTGATCCTGATCTTTGAAGACCTGCACTGGTTAGACACGGAAACGCAAGCGTTCCTTGATCTGCTGAGTGAGAGTGTAGCCAGTACCCGTATCCTCCTGCTGACGAATTACCGCCCGGAATACCGGCACGAGTGGGGGCAGAAAACCTACTACACTCAACTCCATCTGGCACCCTTGGGCAAAGAAGAAGCCGAGGAATTTCTCACCGCGTTGTTGGGAGCGCCTCCCGTAGGGACGCAGTACGCCGCGCCTCTACACACCCTGAAGCAGCTTATCTTAGAGAGGACTGAGGGCACGCCCTTCTTCATGGAAGAGGTGGTGCAGGAATTGATGGAGCAAGAGATATTGGTGCGGGACCAAGGAGGAGGGACGGGTCTGAGACCCGCCCCTACGGCAGCATCCATTATTGAACTGTACGTTCCTCCTACAGTTCAAGGGGTACTCGCCGCCCGCATCGACCGGCTAGGCGCAGCGGAAAAGGAATTACTGCACCACTTAGCTGTCATCGGCCGGGAGTTTCCGCTGAGCCTCGTGCGCCGAGTAGTCCCCCAGCCTGAAGAGGAACTCTATCGGTTATTAGCGTCGCTGCAGGGCAAAGAGTTTCTCTACGAGCAGCCAGCGTTTCCCGAGTCCGACTATATCTTCAAGCATGCGCTGACGCAGGAGGTGGCCTACGGCACGGTGCTGCAGGACCAACGGAAAGCCTTACACGAGCGCACGGCGCAGGCGATCGAGAGCCTCTACAGCACCACGCTGGAAGACCACTACAGCGCGCTGGCGTATCACTACAGTCGCAGTGGTAACTCGCAAAAGGCGGTGACCTATCTTTATTTCGCGGGGAAACAAGCGGTGCACCACTCGGCGAACGCCGAAGCGATTACTCATCTGACCGCTGCCCTAGAGCTGCTCAAGACTCTGCCTGACACTTCCGAGCGCATCCGGCAGGAGTTAGCCTTGCAGACCACCCTCGGCCCGGCTTTGATCGCTACTCGAGGCTATGCCGCCCCGGAAGTGGGGAGGACCTACCGACGGGCGCAAGAACTCTGTCTACAAGTCAACGAGACCCCCCAACTCGCTAATGTGCTGTGGGCACTGTGGGCATTCCATTTCGCCAGTGCCAAACTACAGGCAGCGCTTGAAATAGCTGAACAGTACCGCGCTCTCGCTGAACGCACCCAACAGCCGGCCCTCCTCTTAGAGACCTGTCAGTTAGTGGGGACAACGTTATTCTATCTCAGTGACTTGAGTGCCGCCCGGCCATGCCTGGAACGCGGCGTCGCCCTGTACGATCCCCAACAGCACCATGCGCTTATCTTTGAGCACGGTGGGGCCGACACCGGTGTAGCCATCCACGGCACCTTAGCGTTACTCCTCTGGCAGCTTGGGTACCCCTCCCAGGCCTGGACGGAAATGCACGCTGCTCAGACCTTGGCCCACAAGCTCTCCCACCCCTTTAGTCTGGCTCTTATCCTGTACTTTATGGCCGAACTCCATCAGCGCTGTGGAGCGGTGCAGGCCGCCCGAGAGCAGGCCGAGGCGGTGAGTACACTTTCTAGCGAGCAGGGGTTTCCCTACTGGTTGGAGGCGGGCACTACCCTACGGGGCTGGGTGTCGGCCGAGCAGGGTCAGGAAGAAGAGGGAATTGCCCAGATGCGCCAGGGCCTAGCTTCCTGGCGAGCCATAGGGGCAGAAGTAGAACGGACACATTATCTCGCCCTGCTGGCCGAGGCGTATGGGAAAGCAGGGCAGACAGAGGAAGGACTGAACGCATTGGCCGATGCCCTGGCCCAGGTGGAGAAAACTGGGGAACGTTTGTGGGAAGCAGAGCTGTATCGGCTCAAAGGGCAGCTGACGCTGCAGAAGTTTCAAGTTTCAAGTTCCGAGTTTCAAGTTACCAACCCCCAACCCCTAATCCCTAATCCCCAAGCAGAAGCCGAAGCGTATTTTCACAAGGCCATCGAGATTGCCCGACGGCAGCAGGCGAAGGCGTTGGAGTTACGAGCAGTGATGAGCCTCGCTCGCCTCTGGCAGCGACAGGGCAAGAAGGAATTAGGTCGGCAGATGCTCGCTGAGATCTACCACTGGTTCACTGAAGGCTTTGATACTGCTGACCTCAAGAATGCCAAAGCGCTCCTTGATGAGCTTTCCTGAGTGGCCTCCGTTTGACAGATTGACCACAACTTGCTTAGATCCTCACCCTAGACCCCGCTTGATAGCAGCTCATTCACACCAACCTAAAGCATGGAGGTCAACACGATGAGCGTAGTCGTTCTCCTCGAAATACAGGTCAAACCTGAGGCCGTGAACGAAGTGAAGGCAATGCTGAAACAGATACTGCCCGATACGCGCGCATACGCCGGGTGTCAGGGAATCGATATCTATGGCAACCTCGACGATACGGGCAATTTGGTGTTCTATGAACGGTGGGAGTCACGCGACCACTATCAAAAATACCTGGCTTGGCGCACCGAAACCGGGGCCGTGGCGCAACTGAGCGCGAAGTTAACCGGACCGCCGAGTATTCGGTACTATGACCGGGTGAATGTCTAAGGGCTCCCCTTAGGACCACCTGCCAGGTCTCTTCCAAGGGGCAGTGTGGTTGCGGACTGCTGGGTCGTCACCACAGAGGATTTTTTCCTAGTTCCCGGTGCGAATGGGCTGCCGTCTCTTGTCGGAGTTTACCAGTGCCGTCGCGGTGGCAGCACTGATAGTAAGTTTCTCTTGCATACAGTACGAGCATCGTTCACCAAACCGTTCGCGCTGAGCGTAGCCGCGCCAGCGGCGAAGTCGAAGCGTCTCCCAGTAAAGCGGCCTTCGACTTCCCCTTCGACAAGCTCAGGGTACGCTCAGGCCGAACGGCTAATGGATACGGACTGTATTGGACGCAACTGGAACCCGCTATGAGGCGTTTCCATCTCCACAGCTCTCTTGAGTTTTAGGCATGGCCCTTCTTCTCTTCTGGCGCCGCACCTTCAAGCCGGGCCGTGGAAGCCAATGATCCGCCCAGTCGAACCCTCGCTGAAGCGCCTCATCTCGTCCATCGCGTGGCGGAAGTCATCGTTTTGCAGCTCCGATGCTGGCTCCGCCTGGTCAAGTCGCTCCAAAGCAATCTGTACTGCTCGATGCACCCATTCCTTCAAAAACGCTGGGGTCGCCCCCTCAGACTCTCGCACGAGTTCATCGAGGCCGAGTTGAGAGGTACTGTAACGGCGCAGATAATGGAGCAGATACCTTCTCCGCAGCTCTGGTTGCGGCGGTCCAAAGAAAACGCACTGACTGATCCTTCCTGGACGATCCTTGATCGCTGTCTCCATTCGCTCTATGGCGTTAGTGGTCAAGACGAAACTAATGTCCTCGTACGGCCTTAAGCCGTCCATTTGATCTAAAAGCTCACCGAGCACAGAGCTGTAGAGATTAACCTCGCGAGACGCGAAGACGAGATCCACATCTTCAAGAATGACGAGTGAAGGTTGAAACATCCGGGCGAGACTGAAAATTTGGGTCACTTGAAGAAGAGCCGTCCCGGTGACAATAATCCGGGTGGCCTGAGGCAGCTTCCCGCACAGATACCGACAAGCGAACGTCTTGCCCGTCCCCGGCGGTCCATACAGCAGAACGCCGCGGCGGACCGGAACGCCATTGGCCTTCAGCACCGCACGGCGCAGATGGAGGTCAACAACGTTGCGCCAGAGCATGCGCCGCACAGCTTCGTCGATCACAATGTCTGTGTCATCAACAGGTTCAAACGCTTTGAAAAGCACTCTCAACCGTTCTGCCCTCTCAACGTCTCCGTATTCGTCCTTGGTTCCCGCTTCAAAGGCCAGTTCAAGGACTTGATTGCGGTAAATCGAAGCTTCAACGCTACGGTCGATGATCGTCCGCAGACACTGCTCGCCGACAGTCGCCTGCTCGGCGGCAACTTCGAGGATGGCACGCTCGGTAAACGGGTGATAGCGAAGTCGAAGAATGAGCTGCGCCCGGCGCCCACCCTCAGTCTGCTCACAGAGCCAAAACCGATCAACTGGCAGATAGGTTTCCTCCTCTGGCCCCGTTGGCCAAGCCGTTGTACTGGACTGTGTAATCCGACGCGAAGTCCAGCGCTGCCGCTTCCCGTGGAGAAGGCTGTTCAAGGCTTCGTCATGCTGCGATTCAATGACCCGTACGCGGTCCTGCGCCTGGCTGTATGACTCGATCGCGCGGAAAAGATCGACAAACCGGTACGATGGTAGTTCCTTCGAGCTGACCCGGAATCGAGTGATGGCCGCTGGACCAACCTCGGCGGACAGTCGTTTATCAATATCGAGCGGTTCTCTACCGATAAGCCTATGAAACAGCGAGGCCACCGATTCCGCACTCAAACCGTCGGTTGCCGCCCAACGCTTTGACGCTAAGCGGTGCCAGAGCGCGGAGCGGATTGGTGTCAGCTTCATCTTCAAAATCTAGATTTGCTCTTCTGGCTGAGGGCAGAGCAAGAGAGGGGACACGGAGCCCTACCGCTCAACGGCTCTGGCGCTCTAGCTGCTCTGGGGTCTGTCGCTGAACGGTTTCGGGTTTCATAGGTAAGTTTCCCTCTGAACTGTAACCTACTACAATCAACTAACACTGGGCTTTATTCCGCCTAAGTGGCAGAGGCGGAAACCCTTGACTCACGTCACAGTATGAGTAACGAAGGAAAATAACTTTTTGGAAGGAGGAGCAACATGCTTAAACTCTATGGTGTACCACGCTCACGCGCTCTTCGCAGTCTGTGGATGCTGGAAGAATTGGGACTCTCCTATGAAAATGTGAAAATTACCCCCCAGACTGAGACTCGCACGCCCGAGTTCCTCCGCATCAACCCGAACGGCCACGTCCCCGTACTGCAGGAGGACGGCCTCACGCTCTGCGAGTCGATGGCCATCAATCTCTACCTGGCCCGGAAGTACAATAAAGGCTTGTGGCCCAAGACGGTGGAGGATGAAGGTCGCGCCTTTCAGTGGAGTGTGTGGGCGATGACTGAACTCGAAGACCCCATTATCACCGCTCTACGGAATCGCGTCCTCCTGCCAGAAGAGCAACGCGATGCGCAAAAGGCTGATGACGCAGCACAGCGCTTTGTCGCGCCGCTGAAGGTCCTGGATGGTGCGCTCGCTGGCAAGACCTATCTGGTAGGTGACACGTTTACAGTAGCGGACCTCAACGTTGCGGCAGTCCTCATGCTTGCCCCTCTGGCAAAGTTTGACCTGTCGAGCGCAACAAACGTGCAAGCCTGGCTGGGATACTGCAC
>CAZAYE010000275.1:0-5573 GCA_964489255.1 uncultured Enterobacteriaceae bacterium | reverse complement strand
TCTGAGTCAGACCTGGCAAGAGCAATCCGCGTTCTGCGAACTGGCCGGAGCGTGGTTCGCTGAGGCGGTATTCCATGCTGGTCGTCAGGAAGAAGCCGTGCAGCTTGCCAGAGCCGCCTTGGCTCAAGCCGAAATCAGTGAGAGCGTATGGTTTCTGTGTGTGACCCACACCACACTCGGGCGACTCCTGAGCCGGTCAGACCCGCACGATGACATTGCCGCAGAATCCCACCTCCTCGCCGGCCTGCGCTACGCGGAAGAGATGCAGAGCTATCCCCTTCGCGCCCGTGTGTTGTTGGCGCTGGGAGAGTTGCTGTACGGGCGGTGCAGAGAAACCCGGAGCCCGCAGGCAAAAAGGGGGACCGCAGACGGCAAGAAGCGAGCAAAAGATTACCTATCGCGAGCAGTAGATCTGTGCGGAACGTTAGGGATGCCTGCCGAGCGAGAGCGAGCCTGGATGTTGCTCAGCCAACTTGACAGACAGTTGTCCGGGAAACGCAAAGGAAGAAAATAGGTCCAGCAGCCTGCTGAAATACCGTTGAAAATCGCTCTCATACTATTTCTCTTGTGAGAGTATCGTTGCTCACCGAGCATGGGCCAGCGGCCCGTGCCAGCTTCACGAGGACACACCGGCGGGTGGCGCAGCCGGCTCGGCTGCGCAAAACTGGGGTAAAGGTTATTATCTTTCAGGACCAGGGAGAACACAGGGGACTCCCCCATCCTACCGAAACCGTTAACCATACTCTCTTCTCTCTTTCTTTTTTGCTCCCTGCGGTCCTTCACCTCCGAGAGGTTCCTATGGTATAGGGGCAAGAATTTATTTTTTCTGGGAAGGATGTCGGTAGCTCTGGGGGGGTGACTATGACAAAATCGTTTTATCAATTAATCTTTAATATAGACGGCATAAAGGGAAGAGAGGGACTTAGTATCGAAAACCTCTGCCATAGTCAGGGAGAAGGCTCTATAGTCCTAATGATTCTCTTTAGTAGCGTGGCCTGAGGAACTGTTCTCTAGAGAGTGACGTAAACCCTAGATACTGACCTAGGTAGACCAAGGAAGGAGACTACTATGACACGCAGCGAGTTTTTGGCCCAAGAGCGCGAACGCGCAACCAAGCGGGCAACTATTACTATTCTCAGCGCCGATCTCTTGCGCTGGCTTGGGGGGTTATCTGCTATCCCTCGTGAAGTCGGTGAAGCCGCACATGTTGTTCTCCAGAAAGCGCATCAGAGCGGAGATATCCGTGACTGCCGGGTGTATCCGTTTGGCAACGACCTCCACATCCAGATAAATACTCTAGGACAGGGTCTACATAATCCCAAGGTTCACAAGCTTGCTTACGAGGCCGCTGCCGCCGCTCTCACCAAAGCGGCGGAGTTGGGACTCTATCGGGCTGTAGATGGGAAGGACTTCTTCCAACTCTCGCCCCGCGAACGCCTCGCAGCCTTGCAACTTCGTCCAGTAGAATTTCCCTTCACCGAACGCGGCTCCGAACCGATCGTCGTTGCCAAACTGATGAACGGCGCGGTTGGCGCTTTCAACCGTATGCTGTTCAATCTGTTCTTCCATCCCGACAAGGGTTCACACCAGCGGCTCGATGGTACTCGCTTCATCGCCGTGGTGGAAAACGTCAACGATCTCTCGGCAGGTAAGACGCAGCGTCGTCTCTATGTGTTTGGCGACCGCCCCCTAGAGGATAGACTCGTCCTCATCTATCCCTTCTTGAAAGAACCGCTCGAATTCAGCCGCGACCAGGTGGGAGACTGGGCTGAGTTGCTGTCGATGATCGCCAATCCGGCCGAGTGGGTGATCAGCGCGGCCTACGCTTCACATGGCCGCTTCGTCACTGATGGAACAAACTGGGCAGCTACTCGTCACGAGCCTGTCGCGGTGGTGTCAGTTGAATCGACCGCGCCTAACATGGTGATTAGTGACCCAGTGGTGGTCATCCGTCTCCAGAGTGGACTGCCAGCAGTCGGCGAGGCGCATTTCAACCTCGGCGCTGACTTTCACTTTACGATCGGAGGTCCAGGCGGGAGCTATCATGTTGGCGTGATGCCCGTGACGATGACCCAGGCGCGCACCCAGAACGCGGAACAAGGAACGGCAAAGCTGGTCGCCTACACGTATCAATCCTACGATAACGGCCGCATTCCTCCGGAACATGATGTGATTGACCTGTTCGCCCAAGACAGCGATCAGACGGCCTGGTTGCAGCAAGATGCGCGCGAGTTCATCCAACTCATGGTGCAACACGGTGAGTTTCAACCGTATGTCACTGCCGAAGAGGCAGAGCGACGAGCACGGGCCAAAGCTGACCAACTCGGGAGCTTGTTCGGACATATCCCTTCTGCAGAGCAGGGAGAAACCGACGGGCTGGTAACCAAAGCCAACCAGCGCGCGAACGGAGAGACCCTCTCAGACATTAAGGCGGATGCTGGTGGCAAGGTCGGCCATACGACCCCACCAACCCTGTTTGAGGGCGTCGCCCGCGCCAGCCTGCGCGAAGCGCAAGAGAGCGGTATTATTCGTGACTTCCAGGTCTTTTCAGTGGGCGATGACATGCACTTGTTGATGTCCCACACCCACGGCGTTGATGCCAACGATATTCACTTGCTGGCTTTCCGCACCTTCTGGCGGGTGGTGTGGGTGACGGAGTTGATTGGCTACAAGCCGTATGGTCTGGCCCAGGATCTCAAGATCGGCCCAGCTACCAAAGGGAAACGGGTGGATGACTTGGCTGAGCCCAGCGACCGCTTTATCGCGTTGCTGACCGAGCACCTGCCTGAGCCAGAACGCTCTCAGCACGACAAAATGCGGGTGGCCCAAGCTACCTGGAAGGGTGGTCGTGCTTCAGTAGAAATCAAAAAACCCTTTGCTGGCAACGTGACCGGTCAAGGACCTGGCTTTGCCGAGCTGCCGGTGAAAGGCATCTGGAAAGTTGGGATCTTTGCTGCCGATAAGGCCGGGCCGGCAGCCTTCAACGTTCCGGTCTTTCAGGCGGTGGAACGGGCATTGTCCCAAGAGCAGTTCCGGGTGCGGCATGGCGAAAGCGCGGCCTTCGAAATTTTCGATGTGCACAATCATACCCGCGTCTTCTTAGATGCTCGTCTGCATCGCGAGGACATTCAAACCCTACTCGGCGCGACCAACCTGTTCAATGTGAAGCGCGTATGGTCGTTATCACAGCCGGTTGCAGACCGGGCTGCGGTGGAAGGCGCTGTCCAGGATATCTTGCTGGCTGCTTCGACTGAGAAGTTGGCACTCATCACCGGTGGCGAGTACGTCGGCAAAGATGACCCAGTGCTCCTTGGGGTAGACGAACTGATTACTCCAATTTTTGAGTACATGAAAACCGGTTTCTACATGACCCAGGGAGACGAACGCGGCTCGCACTACATGATGTTGATCCCCAAGCCGCTCACCGAATCGGTGGCGACCGTGCGTAGCCGCGGCTTGCAGGTCGGCTTGGTGGCAACGCTCAGCCCGCGTGGCATTGCCGAACTGCGCGACGTCTATGCTGAGCCGAGTTTCCGCGAAGCTCGCATTCGTATTGACCGGATCAACGCCCGCTTCTGGCGTTGCCAGGGGTCGGAGTTCACCCCGGTGGGCGTTGGTGCCCGAGATGTGGAACCTGCCTATCCGCTGATGAAGGTGCTCAACCGTATCACCAGTGAGAACTCCCCCTATGCGCAATCGGTCCAGAGCGCTATGCAAGAGCTGTATCAGAGCGTGGCCAAGAGCGTCTAAAGTCCCTCTTCTCCCTCTCCTGCAGTGTGCGGGAGAGGGGAATTCATCGTGTATCCGTGTAAAACATCTTGAGCCGTTCGGGCGGCACGCCGAGAAAATGGCCGAGCCGTAGGATCCACATCAGCACGATCGTTTTGCATACACCATGCCGTTGCCAGCGACGGGCTGAGGTCGTCACTCGTTCGCGTACACAGGCAATCCTCCCCGCTCGCTTCAGCCGCTTACTGAGTTCGAGATCTTCCATCAACTCGACTTCCGGATAGCCTCCCACCGCCAGAAAAACCTCACGGCGGACAAAGATTGCCTGGTCCCCTGTCGAGATACGGGTTAAGCGCGAACGCAGATTCATCAGCGTCTCGACCATGCGAAAGGGCCAGCCTGGCGTATCGAGGCGTACATCGAAGCGACCACCGACCACCCGCGGATCGGCAAAGGCCTGGGTGAGGAGTGCGGAAAACCCAGGCGGAAGGATCGTATCGGCATGGAGGAAGAGCAGGATATCTCCAGAGGCTGCGTGCGCTCCCACGTTCATTTGCCGCGCTCGCCCACACGGTGCGGATAAGACTAGATCCGCGTGGCACCGCGCGCGCTCGGGCGTGCCGTCGTCGCTCCCCCCGTCTACCACAATGAGCTGACATTCCCCAGCTTGCCGGACCCGCTCGAGGGTATGGGCGATTCCGCTAGCTTCGTTCAGCGTTGGGATCACTACGGAGACGAGTTGCCGTGCCATCATGCAAGTTCACGTGAGCGCATATTACAGCGAACCTCAGTGAGGATCGAGAGAGCAGCGGCAGTGCGGATGCGGAGAGGAATGCGGGCGTGAATTGGGGATTTCGAGTCTGAATCTCTTACCGAAACTCGGGTGGACAAGCCGAACAGGGGAGCCGGCGACCACCGGACGTTTCCACCTCATGCCCGGTCATGCTCGTTCCCCTGCCTAACCTTCTTGGCCGCTGCCAGAGCTCATGACAGCGGCCGTTCACATGCGGGGAGACTCCCCCGCCGCTAGTTGTCCTTCAGCTGCTTGAAACTATGAATGCCATCATCGCACACAGCCGCGAAGCGGTAGGTGTCACTACAGTCAGGGGAATCCTCATGACAGAAGGCCGTGATCTTAGCCGTTTTGCAGTTAAAGATCTCAGCGAAAGCGGCGCCGCCTGGATCAGCGATATCCGAGCTCGAGGCCTTCGGAGTGCCGATGCAGCTGACAGTGACGCCGAAAATCTCATTGTCGGCTGGACCTTGATCTTGGATGAAGCCGGTTATCCGATCCGGGTTGAGACATTGGACCCTATAGACATCAGGTCCATCTTTCGGGAAAGTCCCAATCACAACAACTTCATGAGCAGCGTAGCTAAGCGACGCTCCCAGCAAGACAACACCCAACGCCAGTATGATTGAGCGCAGAAAGGTTCGCATTTTTGTCTCCTCTTCTGAAAGTTTACGCTGTCGCGTGTGAAGGTAGTAGTTTGTTTGCCAGCACCGTCGCCAAACGTCGCTTAGGAGGTACCCCTTAGTGTCACCTGCATTCACAAGGCGTGCACCAGAATTTCCCTTTGGGGAGAACCCTGCCCGAGGTACGCCGTGCTGGCCAGCTGACTTTCTCCGTGGCCGCGGTTCAACTAGAATTGCACGGCATAGGCCACCTCCTTTCTTGTCCGTATCATATTCACAATGAGTTAGAAAATAAGGGTTGGCTAAAGAAGGTGCTTGTGAACAGCTGCCTCCTGTTTGTCAAACCTCTTGTCATCTAAACCAAGCAACGCGCCCTTGATACGAAACGCTTTCAAGTAGGCGGCAATAAAGCTCAGCAATAACTGTAC
>CAZAYE010000274.1:1195-5582 GCA_964489255.1 uncultured Enterobacteriaceae bacterium | reverse complement strand
AAAGTTTGGAATTTGACAGCGTCCGCTTTAGCTTCAACAGCGGCATCAATCAGGTTCTGAGCCGCACGATCGTGACCAGCCTGACGGTCGTCCTGGTGCTCATCCCGTTGACGCTGGCCGGGGGCGAGGTCCTCCACGATTTTTCACTGGCCCTGCTGTGGGGAGTGATCGTCGGAACGTACTCGTCGGTGTTTGTCGCCAGCCCCGTACTCGTCATTTGGCCGGGAGGCGAAGGGCGGCTGCTCAAACGCGGCTGACAGGTCAGACCCAGGGGGCGTTACCTCTGCTTGACATTCTGAGGACGCTGAATGAAAATGGACACTTAACAGAACCCGCGATGTTACCGAAATGAAACTCTGGAGTCGGTCCCACAGCCTCCAGCGCAAGATCATCACGGCAATCGTGATGGTCGGCCTTCTGCCCCTCACGCTTTCCCTCATCCTCACCTATCTGGAAGAACGCCGCGCGCTCCGCGAGACCGTCGGAGCCAACTTCAAGGAAGTCGCGGTCGAGTACCCGATCGGCCACCTCTTCTGGCTGCAATCCGGCAAAGAATTGCTGGCCAGTGTACATCTCGTACACCACCATCCCCAGTGAATAGATATCCGAGGCTCCGCTCAAAGGCTCATGTTTGATCTGTTCAGGTGAGCAATATTGGGGCTTCCCGATCACCACACCGCCCTTCGTTCTGTCCTGCTCGCCGAGTTCCTTAGCGATACCGAAATCCATCACGACCACCCGTTCCGAACGGTCTTCGATCATAATGTTCGAGGGTGAAATGTCACGATGGATGACTGGCCGGGGTTGGTTGTGGGCATACGCTAGCGCCTCTCCTACTTTGCGCCCGATGGTCAATATGCGCGGAAGCGGAAATGGTCCTTGCTCTTTTAGGTATTGGGCCACCGTCTTGCCCTGAATGTACTCCATGAGGTAGTAGTAAGAATTCAGGCTTTCATCGAAGTCAACGTCCTGGATCTGGACAATGTTGGGGTGCCGCTTATGAGGGTTGCTGAGCTGGTAAGTCTTGAGCGCTTCTTCCCGGAAGCGCTCAACAAACTCTTTATCTTTCGCCGCCTCCAGGGGCAGGACTTTCACCGCCAGATAGGTGCGAAGGTCGGTATGTCGGACTTTGTACACTACTCCCATGCCCCCCTGACCGAGGATTCCCACCACTTCATACTTTCCAGAAATCACCATAGGCCGGTCTCACGTGCGTCCTTAGGGCTTCTCCCTGCGGGCCGACTCGCAGATAGTGAGGAAGAGACAGAGGGAGGGGCAATGGGCAGCAGGGGCGTCGTGGGGGCACTTCTATCGTGTTTCTCCTTCGCTCTCTGCCTCACACTGTAAGAGGATCACCGTACAATTATCCTTCCCGCCTCGCTCATTAGCGAGACGAACCAGGGTTTCACACCGTTGTTCCAGGTCTGGTCCTTCCTGGGTCAGCACCTGCAGGATTTCCTGCTCTTCTACTACGCCGTGCAGGCCGTCGCTGCAGAGGAGAAAGAAATCCCCCGGCTGAGGCGGTATACGGCAGAACTTGGGATCAATCAGCGGGCTGATGCCAACTGCTTGTATCAAGATGTGGCGATGAGGTGAAACTTTCATTTCCTGGAGTCCAATCTTACCTTTACGGAACAATTCCTGGACGAACGAGTGATCCTCCGTCAGCTGCTCAATGCTCCCTTGATGCACCCGGTACACACGGGAGTCGCCAACGTGACAGATGCTGATTGCATCGTCTCGTTTGTCAAAGAGGAGAGCCGCGACTGTGGTGCCCATTCCCTCTAACGTGGGATCCTGGAGGCTCCTTTCCAGTATCGCTTTATTCGCCTCCCGCACGGCTAAGAGCAGGCGGCTCCCTCCCATGCTCAGATGGCCAGCTTGGTCCTGCACGGGAGTAAGATCCTCGGTTTGCGTACACTGCAAGGAGTTGAGCATCGTCTCTACGGCTAGGGTACTGGCAATTTTCCCACCAACGTGTCCGCCCATTCCATCAGCAATCACGTAAAAGACTTGGTCTGGAAAGAACCCGAAACTGTCCTCGTTCTCAGTTCGTGTTCTCCCCAGGTCAGTCTTGACGGCACTACGGATTAACACAACACACCTCCTTCCTTGGCCATAGAGACACTTCCTCTACTGTCAGCATATTTCCTAGTATCCTCGCTCCGCCGTTGTCAAGTCCAACGCACCTGGAAATCATTGACCCTAAACTCGAAAACATATAAGGGTGTCACTGCTTTTCACTTTTCTCGTACAGTACAGGAAGCTCTGCACCTTTCCTCTCACGAAGGGGCAGTCATGTCAGGGGAGCTGCTCTGATGGGTTTTGACGACCGGGTTCGGTAAGGTCCCAGACATAGAGATATGGAGTGCCACGGGCAGCTTGCTGCCCGTGTGGTACGGTTACACTGGCGGACCAGCCGCCAGTGGCACCCACTCCAGCGATTACCGATTTTGCTCGTCAAAGTTCATTAGCACGCTGACTCTATCGCAGGACGCGGGCGGGGTTATCTACGCGCCGTGAAAGGGGACCGCTTATGTCAGAGCAGAGGGGAATCTGGACGAAAGCTGTCAGAGGAGTGTTCACTGCTCTTGTGGCGATGGCTGTAGGCGGAGCTGTACCGCGGGCCCTATGGGCGCAGGCAAACCTGGAGAATCCACAGGCGGGGTCTTTTCAGAGCGGGATCGGTGTGATCTCAGGCTGGGTATGTCAGGCGAGTCAGGTCGATCTTGTCATTGACGGCCTCCCCGCACTCAAAGCCGCTTATGGCACGAGCCGGGAAGACACGCGCTCGGTCTGCGGGGATGCCGACAACGGGTTTGGGTTGCTGTTCAACTGGAATCTTCTTAAGGATGGTCCGCATACTCTAGTAGCTCTGGCGGATAGCATGGAGTTTGCCCGCGTTGAATTTGTGGTCGCTACGCTGGGGTTCGAGTTTCTCGAAGGAGCCAGTGGAGAATTTACGGAATCCGGTTTTCCGCAATCGGGGCAGAGTGTGACGCTGCTATGGCAAGAGAGCATGCAGAACTTTGCGATTAAGGGCGACGGAAGTGCGGGTGGTGGAGGGAGTGGCGGTGTAGCGAGAGCCCGCCTTGAGAACCCTACGGATGGCTCGTTTCAGAGTGGCATTAGCGTGATCTCAGGTTGGGCGTGCGAAGCGAGTCGGATTGACATTGAGATTGATGGTTCGTCTTCGCAGGCCGCCTATGGCACGAGTCGGGAAGACACGCGCTCGGTCTGCGGGGATGCCGACAACGGGTTTGGCTTGCTGTTCAACTGGAATCTTCTCAAGGATGGAACTCATACGCTGCGAGCCCTGAAAGACGGACAGGAATTTGCCAGTGCGTCGTTTGTCGTGAAAACGTTCGGAGTCGAGTTCCTCGAAGATGCGAGCGGAGAGTTTACTCTCGAAGGGTTTCCCACAGCGGATGACAGTGTTCGGGTGCGATGGCAGGAAAGTCTGCAGAACTTTGTCCTCTCTGGTGTTCCCTCGGTGGCGGATGCACCTGTCTTATGTGGCAACTTCCAAGGCGTTGCGACGGATTCCTTTGGAGTGCAGGCTTCTACTATTTTGATCAACCCGTGCCTGATTCCCGGAAAAACGCTGCTCCTGAGTCTCGTGCCGTTAGGTGGTGAAGCATCTGGAACTCAGCAATCTCTGCTAACGAAAAACGTGGCGGCTGGCCAGGGCTTCTTCGTCTGCAAAGATCAGCTAACCTTTATTCAAGGGGGGCAGCCATTTACCAATTTTCGCATACTGGATTTGCAGGGGAACGAAGTGTGTCAAATGGTCGAGCCGGGGAAAAAGCTTGATGTCCTATTGCAGGTCAATCGGGAGTCATCGCTCACGTTTAATTCAGCCTTTGACGCCCAGTATGCGGATCGCAAGTTTGCTGACGTCCCCATTCCGTGTACGCCTGAGCCGGGGGATACGAGGATTAAGTACGGGGACTTAGTTACCTGTCAGATAGATTCCGTCGGTGATCAGGATCCCTTCCGGTTCTCAGGAGAGGCAGGGGAGGTAGTGCTCATTACTGGCTCAACCTTAGGTGGGGAAGGGTTCCTCTGCTTAACAGTGTACGGGCCAGATGGGACGGAGTTAAACGCAGGCTGTGGGAACCCTCGGGTGCAGGTGACTCTCCGTCAGAGCGGGGTCCAGACGATTATTGCCTCCGACCTAGGTAACGATGGGACAGTCCAATACTCACTTAACCTCGAACGGCTCGTTCCTCCCTCGTCTGACGCCCAGCCCCTACAATTTGGGGTTGTGGTCAATGGAGCGATTGACGCGGTTGGTGATCAGGACCTCTTTTCGTTTACTGGGAACCAGGAGGAGGTAGTGCTCATTACTGGCTCAACCTTAGGTGGGGAAGGGTTCCTCTGCTTA
>CAZAYE010000274.1:0-1095 GCA_964489255.1 uncultured Enterobacteriaceae bacterium | reverse complement strand
TATTGCCTCCGACCTAGGTAACGATGGGACAGTCCAATACTCACTTAACCTCGAATGTATTAGCGGCTCTTGTGTTGGAGGATAGAGGGGTGAGCAGCTTCGTGCGTGCCCTGGGACTGGAGGCCAGCTGCTACCGCCGTTTGCTGTATCTATTGATACGCGCGCGTTGGCGCTAGAGACGCTAACCAGCGGCTGGACGCGGCTCGTGCTGAAGCTGTTTACCCGCTTGCGCGTTGGCAATCGGTAAAGGAGGCTGCCGTGGGGAAGGCATGCTTCGTGGTTTCGTCTCGATGCAGAGGGGCACAGCTATTTCGGTTCGTGCTCGTAGCGGTTCTGACAGGGCTCGTTCTTAGTGTTGTCTCACCGCATGCTGTATGGGCGCAGGGAGTCTTGGAAGATCCGCAATCGGGCTCTCACCAAAGTGGGATTGGGCTCATTCGTGGCTGGGTGTGTCAAGCAACCCGCATCAACATTGAGATTGATGGGCAAATAGTTCAGGCGGCCTATGGCACCACCCGAGGCGATACCCAGAATATTTGTGGAGATAGCAATAACGGGTTTGGGTTGACAATCAACTGGAATCTTCTGGGCAATGGCACCCACCGGGTGCGGGCCTTTGCGGACGATATTCAGTTTGCCGATGTGACCTTTAGTGTAACCACGCTGGGGTCAGAGTTTCTCACCGGACGCAATGGCGGCTGTACCGTCCCCGACTTCCCCCAGACCGGAAGCAGTGTAGATGTTGCGTGGCAAGAAAGCGTTCAGAACTTCCTCATCGTGAAGGGCAACGGCGGTGGCAGCGGAACCTCGGGCGATGGGGAAAGGTTTTTACTAGAGGATCCACAGCCGGGATCACGGCAGAGTGGCATAGGGCTGATTCGAGGCTGGGTGTGTCAGGCTAACCGCATTGACATTGAGATTGATGGGCAAAGAGTCCAAGCAGCCTATGGCACGACTCGAGGAGATACACAGAGTATCTGTGGGGATGACGACAATGGATTTGGCTTGACGATGAACTGGAATCTGTTGGGCGATGGCACCCACCGGGTGCGGGCCTTTGCCGACGATATTCAGTTTGCCGATGTGACGTTCACT
>CAZAYE010000273.1:4416-5584 GCA_964489255.1 uncultured Enterobacteriaceae bacterium | reverse complement strand
GCCTTTGAGGGTAATCGCGTGCAGGGCGTGAGCGAAGTAACGGGCGGGCAGGCAGTGCGAAAGCGCGCTGATAGGCAGTGGATAGTTGTCGGTCGGCACTAAAATGCCAGTGACGATTATTGAGGGAAGCATTACGAAGATGCCGAGAAAAATCGCTTGCTGGGCATTGCGTGCCCAAGCGGAGAAAAAGATGCCAAACGCCATGGTGGCGAACAGGAACACCAAGGCCACGAACAGCAGCAAAATTAAGCTCCCTTTCACCGCGATGCCACAGAATAGGTAACTGCCAATCAGCATGATCCCGAGGGCAAGAAACCCGATACCGACGTAGGGGATCATCTTGCCAATCATGATCTCTGCCAGAGAGAGTGGCGTGGCGAGTAATTGCTCAAAGGTTCCTCGCTCACGTTCTCCCACCAGCGAGATCGCTGCGATCATGAGACAGATCTGCGTGAGCATACTAGCCGGCATAGCCGAGAGCAGCCCGAAGCGATCTTGCAAGCCGGGGTTGTACCAGTAGCGTTTCTCGATCGAAACTTGTGCGACAGTGAGGCGTTGTTCGCTGCGATCGCGTGCGGGCAGCTGATTTAAGGAGAAAGCACCGGCGGTCTGACCGATGTAGTTTCCCAGTCGGAGCGCGCTGGCCGTCTTGGCGCCGTTGAGCAGCACTTGAATAGGGGATTCCTCGCCGCGCTTGAGTTTGTCTGCAAAGTTCCACGGGATAATCACTCCGGCGAGGCCATCTTGGCGGCGGAGGAAATCAATGACCGCATCTTCACTAAAAGCGAGCTGTGGCTCTTGCAGAGCAGTCATTGAGGTCAAGTCAGCAATAAACTGCCGCGAGGTCACAGTCTGCGATTGGTCATACACGATCCAGGGGGCATGGTTGACCTCATTGGTGATGGCAAGACCAAAAATAATCAGGTACAACACCGGTTGCACGAGAATCGCTGCGAGAAGCCCCCGGTCGTGCCGCATCGTGCGTGCTTCTTTGCGGGTGACCGCCAAAACCTTGCGCCATTGCATAGCTTGTTCTCCTGCTAGGCGTGTTTCTTGATCGTGCGTGAGACGCGTATCACCAGGAGCAGCAGAAACCCGCACAGAATGACCACCTCGGGCCACAATTCTCCTATGCCTTGGTTTTTCATGTAGACGCCCCGAGCGATGC
>CAZAYE010000273.1:0-4406 GCA_964489255.1 uncultured Enterobacteriaceae bacterium | reverse complement strand
AATCAGCTCACCAATCACACGGAAAGGAAGCGCCATAAAAGAGAGGGGAAAGATGAAGTCTGACAGCATCAACTGTGGCACCATGGTCAAAATGGTCCGCTCCAGTGCTTCGGCCGAGGAGTGAGCCAGGCTTGAAATCAGTAACCCCAGAGAGAGGCCGATTAAGAGGAAAACCGGTGTGATCGCTAGCAATAACAGCACGCTCCCGTTTGGGGCGATGCCAAAAATGACCCAACTAAAGATCATGCTTCCCACAACTGCGCCCATGGCAACGACGCCGAACGGTAGGATCTTTCCGAGAACGACTTCGAGAGATGTGACTGGAGTGACCAGCAATTGCTCCAAGGTACCAGACTCGCGTTCCCGCACGAGCGCCAGGGCGGTGATGAGAACGGTCAAGAACATAGAGATCATGCCTAACAGACTAGGAATGGTGTACGCGGTCCCGGAGAGCGTCGGATTAAATAAGACGCGCCGTCGGGTGGTGACGACTCCTGTCGCTTCTGGTCGCAAGTTTCGTTCAGTCAAAGGCGTCCGTTCTAAACGGGTGTGCGTGTAAAATGCTCTCGCCATAGTGGTGAGGAAGCCTTCTGCGCTGGTGGCCATAGTGGTATCTGAGGCGTCGAGGAGCAGTCCGAGCCGCACTTCTTTGTGGTTGGCAATGAGTTCGCTAAAGTCCGTCGGAATCAACAGGGCGGCCCGGCAGTGCTGGCGACCGAAGAAAAAATTCACCTCCTCCTGGTCGCGCAACGGCGTAATGGTGAAATAGCCGGTTGCCGTAATGTCGCTCAGCAGTTGCCGGCTTTCGCGTGTGTGAGCGCGGTCCAAAACGCAAAGCGGCAGATGGTCAAAGTCCGTGGTAATGGCATAGGCCAACAAAGTAATCTGGAAAACTGGGATGAGGAGCAGAATCGTCAGCGTAAAGCGGTCACGGCGTAATTCGACGAACTCCCGCCACAACAGAGTGCGCAGACGACTGATTTTATCGAAGAACTGATTCATACAAAGCCACTTTCCGCACTGTCAGGACGGATCTCAGACCCGCCCCTCCAAGTTGGTCTCAGTCTTCTCAGTGAGCCACTTGCCGTCGGCGGATCATGCCGGCGAAAACCTCCTCAATCGACGGCAGAGCCGCCGTATAGTCGAGAGCAGGATCAATGGCGTGAAGGGAATGACGTAACTGATCGAGACCTGCCTGACTTCCATTTGTCAGGAGTAAATGGACTTCCCCGTCCTTTCCTGCCTCGAGGTGGTGTCCAGTCATGCGCAGGGTGTTTGCCGCTTTGCTCAGTACGCGTGGCTCGTCGTGCAACAAGCGCACCCGATAGCCGCCAGCAAAGGAGATTTTGAGACCCAGCGGAGAATCGAAACCGATCAGCTGCCCACGATCGATAAACCCTACATGGTGGGCATATTCCATCTCGTCCAGGTAATGGGTGGTAACAAACAAAGTTTTCCCTTTTGCGGCTAGTTCGCGGATCAGGTCCCAGAAGACTTGACGGTTGATGAGATCAACGCCAGCGGTGGGCTCGTCGAGGAAGATGATGTCTGGGTCGTGCAGCAGCGAGCAGGCCAGGGCAATGCGCTGTTTGAGACCACTGGGAAGTTCACGGATCAAAAATTGTTCTTGACCAGTCAAGCCAAGCAACGGAAACAGCGTAGCCTGACGCGCTGCGATATGGGCCGGGGAAAGACCATAGAGCCCGCCAAAAAACAGCAGGTTTTCCTGAGCGGTCAGGTTGGCATAGAGGGAGACTTTCTGTGACATGTAGCCGATGCGGGAACTGATCTGGTCGGCTTGAGTACGAATGTCGAGTCCAGCAACCCAGGCGGTTCCTTCGGTCGGGGTCAGGAGCCCACACAGCATGCGGATCGTAGTGGATTTCCCTGAGCCGTTAGAGCCAACGAAACCAAACACTTCGCTGCGTTCGACCTGGAAGCTCACGCGCTCAACCGCGGTGAAGGTACCGAATCGGCGGGTCAGATTCTCGACTTGGATAATGGCGGTGTCGTTGGACATACAAACAACTCGTGCTTCGACAGGCTCAGCACGAACGGAGACTGAGCCTGGCTGGAAACCCCCAGCCCGTTCACCCTGAGCTTGTCGAAGGGTGGACAAGCTCTCTCTCGGCCTGCTCCGTTAACTCGGTAAAGACCATTTCCAGTGTTGGCATTACGGGCTCTACACTGATCCCGTCCCCATGCAGCTCATGCAAGGCGGTCTGGAGGGCTGCACGCGGCAGAACGGTCTCGACAGTCACTGTTTCGCCTACCACTCGTACACGGTGCGCCCATGGGATACGGTGCAAATCTGTCACGAATGCAGAGCTTAAGTCGCCGAGTAAGCGGTACGCGTTCCGTGGAAAGCGTGTCTTCACTTCTTGTGGGGTTCCCTGGACCCGTATCCGCCCTCGGTAGAGATAAGCCACTTCATCGCAGCGTTCGGCTTCGTCGAGGTAGCCGGTAGACATGACAATGGTCACGTCGCGGAGTTGTCGGAGGATGGTCCACATTTCACCGCGCGCGATCACGTCCACGCCGTTGTTGGGCTCGTCCAGAATCAAGACGTGTGGCTGGTGCAGGAGCGCGCAGATCAAGGCAAGTTTCTGCTTCATTCCCCCAGAGAGAGCTGAGGCCAGGAAGGTCGTGAACTCGTCTAATTGCGCAATCGCGAGCAATTCTGTCGCACGCTGGCGAAAGACGGCGCGCGGAATACCATGGACATCGGCAAAGAACTCCAGGTTATGTTGGACGCTCAGGTCAGGATAGAGACTGAAGGTCTGGGGGACATAGCCCAGACGCTGTTTGATTGCCCGGGTCTGGGAAACAATGTCATAGCCGAGCACTGTGGCGGTCGTCGCCTCAAAATCCAAGAGCCCAACCAGGATTCGTAACAAGGTGGTCTTCCCCGCCCCATCTGGCCCAACCACGCCGAAAATACAGGGCCGATTGATGGTGAGCTGAATGTCGTCGAGCGCGAGGGTAGAACCGAAACGTTTACGAACACCCACGAGGGAAATAATCGGGGTTGCCATGGTTGCCAGAGTGTTTTTGCTAAGCCCGCGGGACCAGTCGGGTCCTCTCTGCCATGCGAATTGGCATCAGGTGACCGTCTTAACGGTGCGCCACCGTTGCTGGCGCTTCATCCAAGTAGACCGTCCCCTCCATGCCTGGCTTGAGTCGTTCAACCTGATCGAGAATCCGCACTTTGGTCGCAAACACTTGAGTGATCCGGTCGTTTCTGACCTCGATGTTCTTCGGTGTAAACTGCGCGATGTCTTCGATGAAGCTGATTTCTCCTGGGATGAATTCCCCGGGGAGAGCATCAGGCTCGATCGCAACCTTGTCCCCGACGTGGACCTTGCCAAGGTCGGGCACCGGCACGTAGATGCGGACGTACTTATCGAGCGGGTCCAACAGTGTGGCAACGCCGGTCCCAGGGGTGACATACTCACCAGCGCGGATCAAGCGAGTCTGCACCGTACAGTCACACGGTGAACGGATCGTATATTTGTCAAGGATAATGCGCATTTGATTGAGCCGCTCGGTTTCCACGTCGAACTGGCGTTTTTGCACCGCGAGCGTGTCTTCCGCGAGTTGGATCTGACGCAAGTTCGCCTCGGCATTGGCCACCGTTTCGCGCTCGCGGTTCAGGGCAGCCCGAGCCACCTCAAGCTGGTTTTTGGCTTGATCAAACCTTTGCTGACTGAGTTGCTCGGCCTCGAGTAATTCCTTGCGGCGATGAAACTCTTTCTCGGCAAACTCGAGATCGGAGACACACCTGGCCACGTTGGTCTTGGCGGCGCGAAGCTGGGTGGGATAGGTATCGCGCGCCCAGGCGAGGTGGTTTTCTGCCTGCTGAATTTTCGCTTTGAGCAATTCAAGGTTCAACTCTTGCTGAGCGACTTGCGACCGGTAGTCGCGCGCGTCAATCTCGGCCAGCACCTCGCCCGTACGCACCCGGCTGCCATCGGTGAACGTCACCTCGTTGACGCGGCCGGCAATCTCACTCTTGATGACTTTTTCTTCCCCTTCGACGAAGCCGGTGAGGGTGAGGCGGTCCGAGCGGTGCATCCGGCTGTAGTAGAACGCACCGCCGCCCGCGGCCAGGAGGATGAGCAACAAGATAGGAAGACGTTTTTTCATAACAGCCTCACCCCCCGGCCGGTAGGACTCCGTGGAGGAAAATATCGGTGAGCGAATCAATGACCTTCTGCTCGGAGAGGGGAGTATATTTCTTCCCCCCTAAATGCTCCTGGGTTAACGCCATCATGAGAAACATGCCAACGAAGGCCCGGGCCGCGAGCATCGGGTCAACCTTGCGGCATTCTCCCGCCAGCATGGCACGCTCGAAGACTTCAGCAATACGGCGATTGAGTTCGAGGCCGATCCGCCGGAAATAAATC
>CAZAYE010000272.1:0-5593 GCA_964489255.1 uncultured Enterobacteriaceae bacterium | reverse complement strand
GCTTGTGGAAGAGATACTAGCACGCGCGACTGACTTTCACCGAATAGCAAGGCATCTGGTCGCAGATGCTCGTGAAGGGTAACCCGTGCGCCAATGACCCCTTCCGGTCGCGTAATACACGCCTCAGCGAGTGCTACAGCCAGGCCGCCTTCGGCTAGGTCGTGAGCTGACGAGACCAAACACTCACGAGCAGCAGCCAGACATAGCTCCTGCAACCGTTTCTCTCGTTCCAGATCAAGCTCCGGCGGTGTTCCGGCTACCCGCCCGTGGATTACCGCGAGATACTCGCTTGCGCCTAACTCTTCTCGTGCTTCTCCCACGAGGGCGATGAGGTCGCCCTCATTTTTAAACCATTGGGTGACATGCTGGGAAACGTCAGCGAGAATACCAACTGTGGCAACTGTCGGAGTGGGAGGAATCGCTCTACCTTCGGTCTCGTTATAGAAGCTGACATTACCGCTGACGACGGCCAACCCTAGAGCTAAACAAGCGTCCCGCATACCGGCGATCACACGCTGAAATTGCCACATCACCTCGGGCTTTTCTGGATTGCCGAAATTCAAGCAGTCAGACAACGCGACCGGGCGAGCGCCGCTTACCGCCAGGTTGCGCGCACCTTCAGCTACGGCGATCTGCGCCCCGCGGTATGGATCGAGCAGGCAGTACCGACTGTTACAATCTACCGTCAGTCCGATTCCTTTGGAGGTTCCCTTCAGCCGTATCACAGCCGAATCTGATCCGGGCTGCACTACCGTATTGCCACACACAAAGGAGTCATATTGGCGATACACCCATTCTTTGCTTGCGAGGTTTGGTGTGGTCAGTAAGCGAATCAATACCTGTCCGTAATCAGTTGGGAGGGGTACGGTTGCAAGGTTGAGACGTTGCCGCTCTGCGAAATCAGCAGGCTGGACAGCGGGCCGTTCATAGACCGGTGCATCATCAGTGAGCGCAGAAACTGGGATACATACTACATCCTTACCCTGCCAGCGGGCACGGAACAGTCCGTCGTCAGTTACTTCCCCGATGACTTCAGCTTGCAAGTCCCAGCGGGCGAAGATCGCACGGACCTCCTCCTCGCAGCCTGCTTTAGCGACGATCAACATTCGCTCTTGAGACTCAGAGAGGAGCAGTTCGTAAGGTGAGATACCTTCTTCGCGAGTGGGGATGGCGTCGAGGTTCAGTCGTATGCCGGTGCCACCGCGGCCAGCCATCTCGACCGACGAACTGGTGAGCCCGGCTGCCCCCATATCCTGAATGGCAACGATCAGGTCACGCTGCATCAGTTCGAGACAAGCTTCGATCAGCAGCTTTTCAGTGAACGGGTCACCGACTTGCACAGCCGGGCGTAATTCTTCCGAGCGGGCGTCGAACTCGCGCGAGGCCAGGAGGCTCGCACCGTGAATGCCATCGCGGCCGGTCCGCGAGCCTACATAGATGACCGGATTGCCAACCCCCGCCGCACGCGCATGGAAGATACGATCTGTGCGTACGACACCCAAAGTGAATGCATTCACCAGGATGTTGCCGTTGTAACCAGAGTCAAAGTAGACCTCTCCACCGACAGTGGGTACGCCCACGCAATTACCATACCCCCCGATACCTGCGACTACTCCTTTGATCAGATATGGCGTGCGAAGATGATTAATCGCGCCGAAACGCAGGGAGTTAAGCGAAGCAATGGGCCGGGCGCCCATGGTAAAGACATCGCGTAAGATACCGCCCACACCAGTGGCTGCTCCATGGTACGGCTCGATGAAAGAAGGATGGTTGTGGCTCTCGATCTTGAATACCACTGCCAGACCATCACCAACATCGACGATACCGGCGTTTTCGCCCGGTCCCTGGAGGATCTCTGGTCCAGTAGTGGGAAGCTGGCGCAGGAAGCGACGCGAGCTTTTGTAGCTGCAATGCTCAGACCACATGACTGAGAAAACGCCGAGTTCTTCGAAGGTTGGAGTACGACCGAGAACCCGCAGGAGCCGATCATACTCCTCGGCAGTGAGACCGTGATCCTGCGCGACTTGGAACGTTACCGTGATAGCGTGTCGCATGGTGTTAGCGTGAAAGAAGGTGCTTCTGTAAACTTCCGAGTATTACGACCAAAAGACTTTGTGCTTCGACAAGCCTGTCCTGAGTCTGTCGAAGGACTCAGCACGAACGGTTCCCTCAAGAGACTTTCCTCCCTGATCCGGTCACCCTGAGCTTGTCGAAGGGTGATGATCTCCCATGAAATGTAGAGCCGACAGAAAAAGTGCGCGTCCATCCTCGCCACCGAGGAGCGATTCAACCGCATGTTCAGGATGTGGCATCAGGCCAACAACGTTGCCACGGGTATTAGTTACACCGGCGATATTGTGCAGTGCACCGTTGGGATTGGCTGCCTCGGTCGCTTCACCCCTTTCATTGACGTAGCGAAAAACTACCTGATCGTTGTCCTCTAACATTTTGAGTGTTGATTCGTCCGCCACGTAGCAACCTTCTCCGTGCTTGATAGGAATACGGAGAATTTCCCTCTCGCGGCAGGCGACGGTGAAAGCAGTGCGTTCGGGTTCTACCCTGATCCGTACCCACTCGCAGATGAAGGAGAGTGAGCGGTTGCGGACAAGCGCACCGGGCAGTAGGCCAGCCTCGCACAGGATCTGAAACCCATTGCACATGCCAATGACTGGACCGCCCGCTTCGGCGAACTCAATGACGCTCTGCATCACTGGAGAGAACCGCGCGATCGCCCCACAGCGCAGGTAATCTCCATACGAGAAACCGCCAGGGAGCACGATCGCGTCTACGCCTTTGAGGTCTTGATCTTTGTGCCACAGGCAAATGGCCTGCTGTCCCAACACGGTTTTCAGGCAATAGAGCGCATCTCGGTCATCGTTCGATCCTGGGAAAGTTACTACGCCCCACTTCACGGTGTTCTACTCCTCAACGATCTCGAAGCGAAAGTCCTCGATCACCAGGTTAGCAAGCAAACGTCGGCACATCTCTTCGACTCGCTGCTCAGCCTGCGCCCGGGATAGTCCATTCAGGCGCACTTCCAAATACTTGCCCATGCGCACCTCACTGACCTCGGTATAGTTGAGGGCATGCAGAGAGTTGGCAATGGCTTTCCCTTGGGGGTCAAGGATCGCTTTCTTGGGGATGACGTAGACTTTGGCCAGCATGTTATTGCTCGTTTAATACGCGCTGCAAGATGGTGTCAGTATACCTCAGGGCATGATGGACATCGAAGAGTTGGTCGATTTCGGTTGGGTTTAATAGCCGGGTAATATCTGGATCTCGTCGTACCTCAACGGCGAACGACGCGCCGTTTTCCCACACGCGCATCGCATTGCGTTGGACCCAATGGTAGGCCTCATCGCGAGAGACGCCTTTACGCACCAGAGCCAAAAGGAGATGCTCTGAATAGATCGCCGCACCTAGGGTTGCCATATTCTTCTGCATACGTTCAGGATGGACAACCAATTTGTCCAGGATGCCGGTCAGACGTGCCAACATAAAATCGAGGAGAATGGTTGCGTCCGGTCCGATCACACGCTCGACTGAAGAGTGGCTGATATCGCGCTCGTGCCACAACGGGACGTTCTCAAAGGCGGAAAGGGCGTAGCCGCGCAGCAGCCGGGCCATACCGCACACGTTCTCCAACTGCCAAGGGTTGCGCTTATGTGGCATCGCCGAAGATCCCTTTTGTCCAGGAGAGAATGGTTCTTCGACCTCTAAGACTTCGGTACGCTGCAGATGACGCACCTCAGTGGCGATACGCTCGAGCGAACTGCCGATCAGCGCCAGTGTAGAAAAGAAAACCGCATGGCGATCTCGTGGCACAATCTGCGTGGAAACCGGCTCAGGGTTGAGACCGAGGCGAGCACAGACAAAAGCCTCGATCTCTGGGTCGATATTGGCGAAAGTGCCGACTGCGCCAGAGATCTGCCCGAAGGCAATTTCCTGCCGAGCTAGGACTAAGCGGGCACGACTGCGTGTCATCTCTGCGTACCAATGCGCGACCTTGAGGCCGAACGTTATAGGCTCAGCATGCACGCCGTGAGTGCGGCCAATCATGACCGTGTGCTTATGAGCATGTGCCAGCCGTTTGAGCACTCCCAACAGGGCGTCGAGATCTGTCAGAAGCAAATCCGCCGCTTCACACAACTGGATGGCAAATCCAGTGTCGATCACATCTGAAGACGTGAGGCCGAGATGGAGGTAGCGTCCCTCTTCGCCGACCGTTTCGGCGATGGAGGAGACAAAGGCGATCACATCGTGCTTGGTCTGCGCTTCGATCTCTTGCATGCGAGCGACATTCACTCGTGCCTGCTGTCGCAAGCGGGCGACCGCCTCTCGGGGCACCTCTTCTCGTTCAGCCAAAGCTTCGCAGGCAAGAAGTTCGACCTCCAGCCACTTGGCGAGCTTGTTTTCCTCGGTCCAAATCCGGCCCATGGCCGGACGGGTGTAGCGTTCGATCATCGTGTCGTTCTGCGGTTGCGGAGGCAAAGCGGAATGCGTTGTACACGTACCATACCAGACAGCTACGAAAACGGAAACTCCCTTTCGAAGGGTGCTGATAGGGTAGAGACGCTCCGTCGGAACGTCTCTACTGCGTTTAGGAATCTAATGAAACGCTGCGATTAGTTCCTCAAGTCAGGAATGAGTTCTGAGTAATGAGTACAGAGTGACAACCCCACTCTTGTTCCTCACAATTCGGTTTTCAACTCTCATTACTCATTACTCGTTACTCGTCACTGATTCGCGGCAACGTACCTGATCATCCCGGAGGAGTCGAGCAGCCTGACGGTCAGACTGTCTGGCCGTCGATCGGTTCCAGCGGACAACAAAGTTAATGACTGAGAGACTGAATGGCTGACCTTTGTTAGGTTGACTTCCAGCGGCAGCACGATAAGTTGACGCTTTCTCTGAGGAGGAAAAGGTGGTTACATGAGAGACAGACAGAGATCGATACTTGGTCGCGGGGCAGCGTCTCGTATCCGTGGACAGGAGACTATGAGTTCCCTCCCACCGCCGCGGCAGGTGCGCTTTCCCACCAGTCACTCGATGGGCGCGCTTTGGGTGCGTGATCGTGACCCTGAGGGCTATGCCTTCTGGGAATTGTGGGGAGATGCCCGAGGCATCGTCATCGTGCCGGGCGGAAAAGAATTGCGCCTGAACGTGACCCCGCAGGCATCGACTGATCTCTCTCCGCTGGCTGTATTACAACCGGATGATTTGCAGTATCTCCAGCTCTCGAGCACCCGTGTGAATAATGCAGGTTTGGCTCACATTAAGGGACTAACGGGTTTACGAGTGCTGTGGCTCTACGACACCCAGGTAAGTGACGCAGGCCTTGTCCCTCTCTATGGCCTGACAGGACTGCGCGTCCTCAACCTGCGCAGTACGCTTGTCAGCAGCGCTGGAGTTGATGCTTTACAGCAAGCGCTGCCGCAATGCGAATTTCGCCGCACGTGGAAGTAGCAGTGTCCAACGTAGGATCAGGCCATCTATGCGGCACTGCTGGTGTAGGGGCGCGGCATACTTATGGGTCATAACTTAAGGACAGAGAAGTAATTCCCAAGCTTAGAGGTAAGCATTTTTATTCCTT
>CAZAYE010000271.1:3521-5604 GCA_964489255.1 uncultured Enterobacteriaceae bacterium | reverse complement strand
ACCCATTGCATCAATAACCGGTCGAGGCCAAACAGCACCGCCCCAAAGGCGCGGGTTATTGCTCCAGGCGGTTTCAATGACTGTTGCTGCCGGTCGTCCAACAGCTCGTCCGGCCGCTGGAGTTGCTGCAGTAGGTCTTGGCTGGTGCCGGTGGCCGGTCCTGCCTCGGCGGTCTCGCGCAGTAAATCACGGACCGTCTCAATCCGCCCTATCGCCTCCTCGTCGAGGTCGGCGCCGGTGCGCTCGCGGATCTCTAGCGTTAAGTTCAGCCACTCTAGCGAATCAATGCCCAAGTCAAGCTGCAGGTTGGTATCTGGTGTCAGCCGCACATCCGGAAAACGCTGGGTCAGCCAGTCCCAGACGTGTTGTGCGACCGGGTCCTCCAGCTGTTGCCGGTCTTCCGGCGCCATCTGCGCGAGCGACATCGGGCCCGTCGCCTTGGTTGGCTGGCCGCCTTGCTGTTTCGCCTGCTCGTAGCGCTCTACGAGCGTGTGGCGGCGGATCTTCCCCAGGCGCGTTCGTGGCAGGGGATCGGAGGTCATCACGTAATCGCTGATGCGGTGGTGCGACGGCAGGGGGCGCGACTGTTGCGCCACGTCGCGACGGATAAGCTGTTCTACATCCTGGCCGTCGCTTGGGCCCGTCGCGCTCGCCTCGGCAACGATGAGCGCAACCAATCGGCCGTCTTGCTCCAACACGCCGGCTTCACGGATATGCTCACCCCGCTCTAAGGCCTCTTCTACATCCTCGGGCTGGACATTTTCGCCGTCGGGCAGCACGATCATTGATGAGGCCCGGCCGACTAAGTGCAGATAGCCATCGTCGAGGTAGCCTAAGTCACCGGTACGGAAGTAGCCATCATCGGTGAAGACCTCATTAGTCTTGCCCGGCAGGTGTCGGTAGCCGGAAAAGACATTGGATCCCTTGGCGAGCACTTCACCGTATTCGGCGTTCTTTTCGGGTTCCGCGATGCGGATCTCGACACCGGGCAGCGGCTTGCCGGCTGTGTCGATGCGGCCTGTGCCAGGCGGATTGAAGGTAAGGATGGGCGAGGTTTCGGTCAGGCCGTAGCCGCTGGCAACCTGCCAGCCCAACCCCTCTAGCTTCCAAGCCAGGGCAGGGTCGAGCGCCGCCCCGCCCGAGGCGACGACGCGCAATTGTGGGCCAAACTGCCTGTGCAGCGGGGCAAACAGCCACTGGCCGATGTGTAACCCGAGCCGGCGGCGCAGCGCCACGGCCACGGCTAGGGCACTCTGGAAGATCCACGACGGGATCCGCCCTCGCTGTCGCATGCGTGTCTCAAGGGCTGCATACAGGGTTGCGTAGAACCGCGGTACCCCGATGATAGCCGTGACCTGGCCCTCTTGGAGGGCACGGAGGATCTGCGAGCCGGTCAACGAAAGTGGGAAGATGATGGGCACGCCAGCTGCCAGCGGTGCCAGCATCCCCACCGTGAACGGGTACACGTGGTGCAAGGGTAACGGCAGCAGCAGGCGATCATCCTTGCGAATCAGATCCTGATCCAGCAGCGCTTGGAGGTTAGCAATCAGGTTGCGATGGGTCAGCGGTACACCCTTGGGTGGGCCCGTCGTGCCGGAAGTGTAGAACAACACAGCTGGATCATCGGACTCTACGGACGGGAGAGCGCGTGCCTGGTCTACCAGGTACCGCCGCCAACTACGCCGGTCCTCCTCGTCGGCATCAAGCAAGATAAGGGTCAAGTCGCGGTCAAGATCTAGCTTATCCAGGCGCTGCACAAGAGCCGCGGTGGTGAAGACCCAGCGGGCTTCGCTGTCATCCAGCACATGTCGTAGGTCCTCCTCGCTTATCTGGGCATCGATGGGTACGGGCACCGCCGCCGCAGTGAACAGGGCGAAGCAGGCGGCGATCCACTCAGGCCGGTTCGGCGCAAACAGCACTGCGTGTGCGCCCCGCTCTAGCTTCGCTGCTGCCAGACCAGTTGCCAAGCGTTGGGCGTGGTCGGCTAGTGCCACGAAGGACCAGGTTTGGATCTCGTCCTTCCGCAGCGCCACCACGGCCGGCACGGCGTACGGCGTCTACTCCCTCGCCGATGGCACGGGGA
>CAZAYE010000271.1:0-3511 GCA_964489255.1 uncultured Enterobacteriaceae bacterium | reverse complement strand
TTCCGCAGCGCCACCACGGCCGGCTGCTCACCGCGGTCAGTCAGTGAACGCACCAGGGACTGCAGGGTCTTAAGCGTAGTCATCCTTACCCAGCTGGCCTCGCTTCTCTGGTTGGGTCACTCGCGCTCAAACAGTGCAAGTGCTGTACCATTTGCCACAAATACAGCACTGGAGGCGATGAGGTCAAATTGAAGCGGTCAAGGGTCAGCCTCACAGCACGCTGCCCTGTAAGAGAACCCCTAAGAAGGGTAGGGAGGTACCTGCACAGACGGCAATACCCGAGAAGTCTCTCATGCCTGTTTTCTTCCTCCTGGCATATCCGTTGCTGCAAGGTAGACATAAATCCCAGAAACAGGGGGAGTACCCTCATGCTGGTACGTGATCGTATAAGGTAGAAATAACGAAGCCTGAGGGAATAAGTCGTATGCCAAGTGAGGAACACTGCGCCTGGATCAAACAGGGGTTAGAGTCTGGGGAAATCAATCTCTCTGAGGCTGATCGCCGTGAAGATATCGGGGCTCCAGACGACCACAATGAGACGGTCAGCGAGAAAAGAGACCTCAACGAGTTGGCTGTGCTGCTGAACGCCCGTGCGGCTACCCGTGCTCGCGTCCTCGATCTCTGGACACTGCTGAAAGAGTACGGGATCCGCCACGCCCCGACCGTACGCCTCCGGCCGCCCACCACGCGGCCGCAGCCACCGACCGGGGTGCACATCGCCGCGCTGCGCTACCTCCAGCTGACGTCCTACCTGCTGACGGCACTGTTTGCGGTATCATTCGTCTGGGACTTTCCCGGTGTGTCTCTCCAGTTGTGGGGCCCCCCGGTAGCACTCGACGGGCTGTTGCGCACGCTCTCCGTCAGCGGCCTCATCGGGTTTCTGACGAACTGGCTGGCTGTGACGATGCTGTTCCAACCGCGCCACCGCCGGCCTATCTTCGGTCAGGGGCTGATCCCGGCGCAGCGCGAACGTGTCATCTACCGGCTGGCACAGGCTATCTCGGAGCGGCTTATCAATGAACAGCTCATCCAGCAGAAAATCGAGGAAAGTCGCTTGATTTCCCGCTACCGGGAGACGGCTCTGCAGGTCGTGCGCGGCGTACTGGAAGACCCGGACTTCCGGGCAGACCTTAAGCGGCTGGTGGTCGGCTATGTCGAGCAGGTCGTCGCTGAAAAGAGAGTCCGGATGGAACTTGTCCAACTTGTCATCGAAAAGATGGAACAACATACCACAGGCTTTAGTGGCATTGTGCTGAGCCTCTTGCGGCACTTTAAAGAGGACGAGTTGCAGGGGAAGATTGACGCCGCCATCCGCGAATTGCCCGGTTCGTTGGACCGAGTGCTGGACCAGTGTGACAAACTCCTGGATGCGCTACCAGCGAGGATTGAAGCCCGCTCCGAAGAGATCGAGAAATGGGTCACGCAAGCCGTACTGGATTTTGTCCGACAGCTCGACGTGTACGGTTTGCTCATTACGAATATGAGCAAATTTGACGAGGCACAGCTTGAGGACCTACTCAAGAACACCTCTAATGAGCAGTTTAACTACATTAAGTACCTTGGCGGCGTCCTAGGCTTCTTTGGTGGGCTGGTGATCTGGCGGCCTGTGCCCGCGCTAATGCTGTTCAGCGTGCTGGGGCTGTCGCTGTGGCTCTTAGACGAGGCGCTGGTGCGAGTGCGCAGCCGATAGAGAATTTCAGGGATTGGGTGTCTGAGGCACGAGCCTCCTGGTGTAGGCGCTAGCCTACAGCGCAATAACCAGAGCAACGTATCTCTTAGGAAATTCAACCTTTTCTTTCTTCTGGGACGTTCTTGCCTTTTTCCACTGCGCGTCCTGTGGTGACGATTGGCGCATGGCAAGAAATCTGGCTTTGTCGCGAATTTGCCTTGAGCAGCGTGTTTCCGCTATGCTTCCTCACGGCAGGAGAGAGGGACCCTGTGTTCAACCGACTGGTGAAATGACCCGAACTGGGATTTACGGAGTTTACTATGCTTCTTCCTACGAATAGCATCTACCAATTCACTCCTGATCTGCGCATCTGCCGCATGCTCAACGGAATGTGGCAGGTGTCTGGCGCCCACGGCCATATTGATCCCACGGCAGCTGTTCGCAATATGTTCGACTACCTGGACGCGGGATTCACGACCTGGGATTTGGCAGACCATTATGGCCCAGCCGAGGATTTCATTGGCGAGTTTCGGCGTCAGTTAGCCGCCTCACGTGGGACAGAAGCACTGGCAAGTATTCAAGCATTCACCAAATGGGTGCCACGACCTGGACGGATGACGCGCCGGATCGTCGAGGACAATATCGCGCGCTCGCTGCGGCGAATGGGGGTCGAAACCCTTGACTTGCTTCAGTTTCACTGGTGGGAGTACGACGATCCTGGCTATCTCGATGCCCTCACCTTTTTGGCTCAATTGCGGGACGAAGGGAAGATCAGGCATCTTGCACTGACCAACTTTGATACCACGCACTTGAAAATCATTGGTGAGCACGGGATTCGCGTGATCTCCAATCAGGTGCAGTACTCGCTGGTTGATCTACGGCCGGAAAGACAGATGGTTCCATTTTGTCAGGCACATAACGTACAGTTATTAACCTATGGAACTGTTTGTGGCGGTCTGTTGTCTGAACAGTATTTGGATCGACCAGAGCCAGGATACCACGTGTTGAATACTGCGAGCCTGCAGAAATACAAACAGATGATCGATACCTGGGGGAGCTGGGAGCTATTTCAGGAATTGCTCCACGTACTCAAACGCATTGCTGACAAACATGAGGTGAGTATCGCCAATGTGGCAGTCCGAGCCATCCTCGACCGTCCGGCGGTGGCGGGGGTGATCGTCGGCGTGCGACTGGGAATTGCTGACCATCGTGCGGACACTGCCCGGGTCTTCGATTTCACTTTGGATGACGATGACCAGGCGCAGATGCAAACTGTCTTGAACAAGGCCCGGGATCTCTACCGTCTGATTGGAGATTGTGGCGATGAGTATCGGAGATAAAACCTGAATGTGATGATAATTCGTCCCTTTTCCTCTTCTGTGTGACGCCTTCCGTTTTACGGTCTACGAAGACCTCGAAGACAAAGGAGATGAATTTCCCTACTGATGCCCCGAGCCTTTTGGTGACCACTGTTCAATCGTAACCAACGCGTGCGCAATGCGCTGCCGCAGCGCCTCGGCAGACTCGGGAGTCCATTCGTAGAAACCTTTGCCAGTTTTTACTCCGATTTCTCCACGTGCGGCTTTGTCTTTAAGCACTTGGGGAACTTCTGGCGAGGAGGCGAGGTGGGGAAACAGCCCTGCCGCGATTGCATTTAACAAATCCCAACCTGCCAACTCAAAAATTTCGAACACGCCAGCAACCGCCCAGCGCCGACCGATGCTGTTTTTGAGGGCAGTATCGATATCTTGGGGGCTGGCGATGCCATTCTGCACCAGCCACAACGCTTCTCGCAGCAAAGCGCCTTGCAGGCGATTGAGAATGAACCCTGGGACTTCTTTC
>CAZAYE010000270.1:4375-5607 GCA_964489255.1 uncultured Enterobacteriaceae bacterium | reverse complement strand
GCATCTCATCGATGGCCTTGCGTGCCTTCTGTTCCGGGTTCTCCATCTCATCTTCCTGGCCCAACACCAGCGACCACCGCGACTCGATCATGCGTTTGTGCCCTAGCTCCTCCCCGGATTATTAAGTATTACCACGAGAGCACTATGCGTAACAGTAAAATCTTGTCGATCACCCCGCACGGCACGTTGTAGTAGTTCTAGAGCTTCTGGACAATCTGTTGGGAATGGTTGGTCATGGTTTGACCTCATTGGAGCGTTGAGTAGGGCTGCGCTGCAGCGGGAGAAACGCGAGGATCGTTTCTTTCTTCGCTCTGTAGCCGTCGGGGGTCAGCTCCAGCAGGTCCATTTCTATCAGTGCGCTCAGGTCGCGTGACAAAGTCTTTGTTGTCTTGGTTGCATATGCTGTCGCCACCCGTGGGCTGACCTCTCGCAGCTTGCCAAAGGGCACTGGTTCGCCACGGTCAGAGAGATCGAGAAGCAGATGGCAACGGCGCACGTCGCTCGGGGAGGTGAGGTGCTGAAACTTTTCATGGACGTAATTTTCCCAGGCGACGTCCCACTGTTGGAAGCGGACCACTTCCAGTTGGGAGCGCAGTCCATCGACAAATCCCTGCACGGCATAGGTGAGAAAGGGCAGTACCTCTCCCCCGGACTGGCTGGCTTGATCCAGTTGGCGATAATATTCCGAGCGTGTTTGGTTGTAGTGATTACTGAGAAGATGGGCGGCAGGGCTTGGCACTCCTGAGGTGACCAATAGCAGAAACTCTACTAATCTCGCCGTGCGGCCGTTCCCGTCGCCGAAGGGATGGATCCATGCCAGATAAAGGTGCGCCAGGATCGCTTTGATAATGGCGTACACGAGGCCCATGTCCGGCATGTCTTGTGGGGGTTCGAAGTCCGGGCTGCCAAGCCAGGTACACAAGCGCTCCAGAAGATGCTCATAATCTTCGGCTGGAGCGCCCCGGTAACGCGCGACGCCCACGGAGTGGGTGCGTATTTCTCCTGGGATGACGCCTTCGCCGAGGTTGAGTCTATCGAGCACGAGGCGGTTAAACTCTTTGATCGTCGTCGCGCTCAGAGCAGGTGGACGTCCGGCCCGGACTTCCGTGCCGATGTTGTTGCAGGCGGTTACAATGTTATCGATCTCCCTGGCAAGGTATTCCTTCGATGGGGGCAACCGCAGCTTCCCTTCCAGATGTCTGACGACCTCGTCCTCCGAGAGGGTATTTCCT
>CAZAYE010000270.1:0-4365 GCA_964489255.1 uncultured Enterobacteriaceae bacterium | reverse complement strand
GAGAGCGCCTTTGGCGAGATAAAGCAGATGAAGTTGCTCGGCCGTGGCTGGACGCAGCGGGACATTGGCGATGTGTTCGCACTTCGACCGGGCTTCACCCAAGAGCATCCAGAAGGTCGGGGAGGCCCGGTGCAGGTCGATATTGAATGTGATCCACGGATGTGTCTTTTCGTATGTCCTCACAGATGTCCCTAAAAATATCTTCAAAAAAGCAAACAATTATAGAAGCTTACGCAAATTTTGTACTCTTCTATGCCCTCTGTAATGTCCAAGAATATGGCTCTAGAAACACTGACTTGCAATCCCCGCGTTAGTACTCGTAATTGCAAGGGTAGGAGCGCACGGCCGTGCGCCCCTACTGCCTAGCAGAACAGTTCCGCCTGTGTTTCGGCTGCCTCGGCAGGACTGTAACCCAGGCACCAGAAGAACACTACCGCCACATCCCTTCCCCTTTCCCCCTTTTCCCTTTCTTCTGCCTTCAGCCATTGCCAAACCCAGCTTCCGAGGCGTATATCTCACGCGAGAAAGGATAACTCGTGAACGAGGTAGAACGGCGACAACGTATCGTTGATGAGATCGAAGCTGCAAGCTGGGTACAGGACGGGATGACGGTTGCCGTGGGTTCGCCAGCTCCTATGGCGCTTCTCCGGCAACTGATCCGACGCGGGGTAAAAGATCTCACGGTCATTGACAGCGGACTCTCGCTTGATCTTCTCATTGCTGCGGGTTGTGTGGGCAAAGCCGTCAGTTACTACGCCGGCGGCGGGTTTGGAGTGCCGGTCGCGCCGTCCTTTCGTCGGGCGGTGGAACGCGGCGAGGTCGCGACTTGGGAATGCGAAGAGGGAATTCTCACTACCGGTCTGCAAGCCGCCGCTCAGTCTTTGCCATTTCTCCCCTGGCGCGGTGGGGTTGGCACGTCAATCCCTGAGGTGAATCCAGATCTCAAAGTTTTTCACGATCCGCTCCGAGGAGAAACCTTGATCGCAGTACCACCGATCAAGCCTGATATCACCCTCCTCCATGCGGCTGTGGCCGATGCCTATGGGAACGTGCAGCATCTCGGTGGACCGGGATGGCTTGACCTGTTCCTCTACCGAGCAGCCGATCGCACAATTGTCCAAGTCGAACGGGTGATCCCGAACGAAGAGGTCCGCGCAAATCCTTGGGCCACCACCATCGCCGCAGCCGACGCGATCGTGCGTGCCCCGTATGGCGCCCACCCCTTCTACAGTCGTGGTTTTTACGTGCAGGACAACGATCACTTGCGGATGTACGTCGAGGCGGCCACCGCCGCTGCTCAAGAAAACCGCCCCGGGGCGCTCACTGATTATCTCACCCACTATTGTCGTGAGCCGGCTACGCATGGGGATTATCTTGAACGAGTGGGGATCAAGCGGCTATTGGCATTGTATGAATATTAGTGACAGAGACAGCGATCAGAAAAAGACAGAGACAGAGATAGAGACCGCCCCGCCCCTCTCTGTCTCAACTCTCTGTCTGAGGTTGTCTCTGTCTCCCTTTTCTGTCTGGAAAGGCTGACCGCTGACTACTAAAGGAGCCTCATGCCGAACGACTACTCCCCCCAGGAACTCATGGCAGTGTTTCTCGCGCGCGACTTAAAAGACGGCGAGGTGCTCCGCGTCGGAGTCGCGATGCCTGTGGTTGAGGCGGCGGTACGGCTGGCGCACCTAATGCACGGGCCCAATATGGACCTGGTCTTTTTCGGCGTACGTATGAACGTGGCCCATTTGCATAGCTTGCCAATGCCCGCTTTTGCTTGGGATCGGCGAGTCGTTCGCTGGGCGGAATCCTATAGTGATACCGGTCATCGCTTCGATCGGGTGAAGGACTGGAGCAACCACGTCTTCTTCATTGGCGGCGTGCAGGTCGATCCTTATGGGAACACAAACCTCATCGGGGTAGGCTCAGATTATCGTCGCTTGCGCTTCCGCGGCCCCGGGTCGGTCGGCACCGCTACGCTTAGTACTCATGTGGGCCGCTATTACATCGTGCTCAACAGCCATACCCCGCGCATCTTCGTTGAACGCTGTGATTACATCAGCGCTTACGGATGGGGGAATGGTGGCGCGGATGCCCGTCACCGACTTGGCCTGCCTGGAGGTGGCCCCAAGTATTGCGTCACTCCACTATGCGTCATGGATTTTGCTGAGGACACAAAACGTCTGCGTCTGTGCTCGTTCCACCCAAATGTCTCCGCAGCAGAGGTACAAGCCCAAACAGGCTTTTCTCTCGTCTCCTCAGCACCGATCCCTGGGACTGAGCCCCCTACTCCAGAAGAGCTGGAGGTTCTTCGTGCTCGTGTTGACCGTACTGGCTTTTTGCGTCGTTGATGTCTGCTGGAAAGGAGAGGCCAATGGCTAGGCACAAAATCGTTGATATGGAGAGAAAGAAGGACCGAGCGCGGCGCTACGCAGGTTATCGTTGCATCCTAGAAGATGGCCGGAGCGTGCACGCCTGGGTTTCGACTGATGACCTCGATCTGGAATTCCACGGCATTGACCTCAAGGCAGCCTGTAAGCTTGCAGTTGAACGGGCACCTGAAAAAGACCTCGCGAGCGGTGAGGTCATTGTTCCTCGTACCTTGCTGATCGAGGTCGAGGCTCGCGAACGTGCCAGTGGACGTGGGCGCTGAAAAGGGTGTGCCGCTCGCAGCGGTATGGTTCAACCATAAGAGGTGTTTGCTCTGGACGGAGAGGGACGGCTTCCCGAAGGACCTTCTCAGTGGCGACTCGAAGCTCCGCATAAGCGCTCAGAGGTAGGGCTGAAAAACTATCCTACGGCCCGTCGCGACGGACGTCGTCCTGCAGCAGCGGGCACACGTCGGCGTAAAGGCCGGCGTAGTCTGAACGGGATGACGGACAGCAGTGAGATGCGATTCTGTCGACGCAGAATCGCCAAGACGAGCGAGAGTACGATGTACACGAGGGAATACAGATAACGAATCTCCGGGGAGACAAAAAAGAGCTGAGACGCAAATAGCACAAGCAAGACGAGCGCCTCCCCGAGAGAGAAGCTAAAGCTCATGATCACCACGAGTGCAAAGAGCGACTGTGCGGCGGTAAGTAGAATTTCCTCCACCTGTCGAGCGTCCAGAAGCATAGGCAAAATCTGCCCGGCTGAGAGACTGTACGCCAGAGGCAGCATACCGATCAGCAGCGTCCACTGATTCACCTTAGAGGAAATCAGCGTCCGCATGCTCGCCTGCGGATTCCCACGTAAGGTAAAAAGAATAGCAACGATGAACTCCGGTGACTCCGAAGCCAACGGCGCCAGCCATTGCACGAGAATGAACTCTTCGATCCCCAACGTGCGCCCTGAGGCCAACAGCCCTTCGGCGAACGGCTCGGCTGCCGAAAAGATAGCTAGGCCAGAGTACGCGAACAATAATAGAGTAATCACTCGACGCACGCCCGGGGCGAAGTGGGCGATCATTTCCGGTGGGCCTTCAAGCTCAGGTTCCACTACGTGCGACCGGGACGCAACGACCATGTACACGACAAACAGGCTGAGCAAGAAGAGGGCGTCTACTACTGATATCGTTCCCTTCAAGGGGATGACGAACGAGTACAGCGTCGCAGCCCCTAGGGCGATGATTTCAACCTTCTGGTCCCTTCCCAAGGCGACAACCCGATTGCCCGTCTTCAGCCAGAAGGCGATTACTATGGCGGCCCAGCCCAAACCAATTAACAGCCGGTTCGCGCCGGTCATATTGGCCGCGGCATAGGAGATATACGACGGGTCTTTCCCCGCCTGCCAAGCAAAATAGATATCCACGGCGTATTCGGGCAGCACCGCAATCAGCGCTAGGAACGCTAGGGCTAAGGCTTGGGGAATGTCCATTTGGGCGAGTTCAGCCGCCCACGACAGGAGGAACGCCGCGCCAAAGATCGATATCCCGGAAGACAACGCCTCCCAGTGAGGAGCAAGGTGTCCTCCGGCAAAGTGGATGATGAGCCACTGCAGTGGCAGGACAGACGCACCTGCAAGCCAAAGCCAGTTCTTCACTCTCTCTCCTTGGCTGACGACAGCAGGAACTGTCAAGGGACGGAAGCCTTGCTCGCAGAGAGAGACTCAGGAGCAACGGCAGTTGTCCCTGCCGTAGCAAAACGCGGCTTAAAGAGCGAGACCATCGAAGGAATAAACAGCAACGCGCCAACGATGTGAAGGAAGAGAATCAAGGTCAACAGCAATGCCATCTCTGCCTGAAACTTCATGGGGAAGAATAACCAAAAGATCACACTAGCCGTCAGCGTGGTGCCAGTAAACAGAATGGCGCGACCGGTGGTCATTAAGGCTTCCTCAATCGCTTGATCAATATCGAGAAAGTGCTCGTATTCTTCGGTG
>CAZAYE010000269.1:0-5613 GCA_964489255.1 uncultured Enterobacteriaceae bacterium | reverse complement strand
CCACGGACGTTGCCAATTAGCTGTATGAAGAGAAATGGCAGTGCCCAGCTCATGATTCGCCTCCTCCGCGAAGAGATTGTATCCGCAAGGTTGCAAATAGTGTGCCGAAACGAACTCGACAGAAGAATGGCGATCTCTTGAATCGTCTTCTCAACCACGGTTCCCTTTTCTGGCTGTACACCCTTCCAGAGTTATTTTCACTGCCTCTGGGTCTGAGCTCCTCTAGAATCGAGAGTTTCAGCCGAGGGGTTACTCTCGAGACGCTCAGGGGAAGTATCACGGCTCTCGGCGAGCATCTCCTTGTCCACATCAACAGTGAAGGTAGGTTGTTCCGGATTCACCTGCACGGTGTTCCACGGGAGAGTAAAAAAGACGGTACGATCACTGCTCTCTACGTCCTCAAAAGAGAGGACAGCATACGCGAGCGCCCCCCTCTCAGGGTCTAGCACGAGTTCTTCGATTGTGCCCACTTCCTCCCCCGCGACATTCCTGACCGGCATGCCCACCACATCACTAGCTTTGTAGAGCACGGATTCCGAGGTGTCTGCCGCTGCAAAATTGCGTCCTAGTTGCTTTTTCCAATACGCCGCCACAGTCGCAGCCCACTGCGGAGTCGGCAAATTCGGCCAGGTGTCGAGCGCAAAGTTTGGGATACTCTCTAGAGCAACCTTGTCTTCATTGAGAATAAAAGTATTCGTTTCGAGGTCTAACTGCACCGCTTCCCAGGGGAGAACAAGCACTCTGTTACTGAATTCTTCAGGCCGGTTGAAAACCCCAACCGCATAAGCGACACGTCCAGCTTTCAGGTCGAGCACAAAGTCTTTGATCGCTCCTATCTCTACCCCTTCTGGGTTTTTTGTGATTATCACGGTTTTCGAGTCTGCCGCCGACTCGTTCTCTTCGCTGCTGGAGGGCTGTTGTTGTAAAAGCGACACAGCAGCCTCTGCCAATAAACCTTCCCCATTGGTAAAGGACAGGATGATGAAGAGACAACCGACTAGGGTTATTGAGGCTCCTAAGGTGGTGGACTTCTTCATGGCGTCCTCCCCGCGTTCTTTGTCTCTCTTCTTCAGTTGAGCAAAGAGTGCGCCATAAAGTGGCGTAAAGTCGAAGGATAGGGAAATCTTTAGAAAATCACTTATTTCTGGCGTGAAGGTATGGAATAGCTTGGATTCTGCTTGAAGAAACCTGAGAGAACGATGGGGGTCGCCTTATTTCCTACTCGGTCTTTAAGCGACTTCGGGTGGTAATGGCAGCTCGTGTTCCACGAAATAGTGGATCACATCCTGCGGAGTGATAAGACCAACCACTATACCCTGCCGGGTCACAGGCAGGTGGTGAAGGCGTTTTTCGCGAAGCAGGCGGATGACACTGTCAGCAGGGGTAAACTCATCAACCGTCACGACATGGGAAGTCATGAGTGTCCGCACGGGGGTCTCCATCGCAATTTGACCCACCAGCGCATCGAGCAAATCACTTTCAGTTACGATACCAATAACCTGCTCCCCTGAATCCACTATTGGTAAGCCGCTGATTTCGGCCTTGGCGAGAAGACGCGTGGCCTCAGCCAGAGAGGTGTCTGGAGTAGCCACAACCACCCTCGCAGTCATTAGTTGACGGGCGTGTCCTTTCATCGCCGATCCCCCTTCTGTCCCTATAGGACGGCACTCTGTTGTATTCTGTCAGACATTCTGGTGAGGGTCGAGCCAGCCGTAGTGCTGGCATTCGGCGTGGTCCCCTGCTAAAGGGAGCAGACAACTGTCATCAGGAGGAAGTACTATGCCAGTGGTCAACAACGATACGCTCCCACGGTTTCAAATTCCAGGCCTCGAACACCAAACCCTGGCCGGACCTGAACATGGCATGAAAACCCTTGAAATGTGGAGGCAAACGATCGCTCCGGGTGGGGGGACGCCGGTGCACCGACATGACTGCGAAGAAGCCATCGTGATTTTGCGCGGCTCAGGTCGGCTGACCGTCGAAGGGGTAGATACCGACTTCGGACCGAACTCCACGCTGCAAATTCCTCGTAATGCGATCCATCAGATCGTTAATACAGGCACCGAGGAAATGTTCCTGGTCGCGGCTTTAGGGCAGGCCCCAGTGCAAGTCTGTACAGCAGACAATCAGTACCTGCCGTTGCCCTGGCAGGCCAATTAGGCAGCAAAGTCATTGGGGTTACGGAGTCGCGCCAGCACTGCTGCGGAGACTCTTTCCCGACCGTTCTCTCTGACCCGTGACCAGTAGAGAAAGGCGGCCCCGCCCAGGGTGCCGCCGCACCCATCGGCGAAGGCGTCGAGCAGGTCGGCAGCCCGTCCGGGTACGAAAGACTGATGCCACTCATCGCTTAAGCCGTAGATCCCGGTAAAAACAATGGCAGACAGGAGCACGGGAAAAGTGGACAATTCTGACCAGCTGACTCTGATCGCACGTCCCCACAACCATCCTAAGATCCCATACATTAGCAGGTGAGTCACTTTATCCGCCTCAGGGATCCCTCCAGGCACTCTTAGACCAGATTGCCCGGACAAGACAAAAAGCAGCAGGCACCAAGCGAACACGCCTCCCCAAGCTGAGAGCCATTGCCTCTGTTTATTACCACCACTACCAAACCGGTTTTTCTTTGAGCGCAACACGTGTCAACCTTTTCCCTTGTTTCGACGTCTATATATATCTCCCGTATTTCTCCAATCGGAAACTTACGCTAAAAAGGCAGGAGCAATGAGGAGAGCAACAATGAAGTGGCGGAGTATCGCGGTAATGCTGACCATACCCCTGTGGGGGAGCACCAGTGCTCACGCTGCCGGGGATGTCTTTGAACGGGCCAGCCTGCAAGGGATCGGGGTAGTCCAGGTCGTGATTGAAGACCTCGCGCCAGATATTATAAAAGACGGCCTTGACCGTGACCGTATCAAGGCTGCGGTCGAACGGCAGCTCCAACAGGCCCAGGTCGCGGTCGAGGCGCAGGCTGAAAACGCGTTGTATATTCATCTGGGCACGGTCAAGAATGAGGCTGGGTTGTACAGTTACTCTCTCTCTTTGCAATTGCTGCAACTTGTGCTCCTTTTCCGTGATCCTAGTACGATGACGTGGGGCAGCACTTGGAGTCTCGCTCAGGTAGGGTCAATCGCTCCTGCCAAGGTCAGCGAAATTGAGTCTCTGATCGCCCAAGGAGTCAATGCCTTTATCGAGGACTATCAAGCGGCGAATCCGCTTGACAGATAACTGTTTCTGTTTTTCCTGCCTACTCCACCGTCATGACCTTGGTGTTGACGAAGTAGGCAAAGTCGAATTCCGTCCACTCACCCGCGTGTTTCCCTGGGATGGGAAACAGGCGAGCCGAGAGCGGTTTGCCGAGCTTCCAACCGAGGGTCGCGACATCGAGGAGCAAGGTAGTCAGTTGGGCTTCGCTGACGTCACCGGGCAACGGAATTGTATCCAAGCCAGTCCCACATACTGCCGAATACGCCAACAAGCTTGAGAGTCGGAGAAGTCCTTGATTATTCCGTTCGGCCAAACCGACATCTTCCAAGACGGGTAGCATCAGACCGCAATATCCACAGGTGTGGAGCGAAGTTTCTTTGAGTGCGGTGGTAATGAACGCTGCAGCAGTTAGCGTACCGGGTTCGCCAAAACGACCGATCCCCAGGCGTTCTAGCGCATACGCAATGCTCATCCCTGGTTCTGGACTAGGAGCCGGAGAAAGGTCAATACCGCGGAAGACAAACCCCTGCCCAGCCAACCGCTGCGCCAGTCCTTGCAGTGGCAGCACCCGTTTTTCTAGCTCTCGACAGAGGGCCACACCTACCTCACCAAGCTCCAGGTCAGGGGCACAGACAGCAGCGACCACATCGGCAGCTTCCAGGGCTAGAGCAAAAGCTGACTCCCCAGCATGAAACGCAGCCGGGAAAAATGGAATGGACGGCTGACAATTGACCAGAGCCGCAAAGCGCAAATTCCCAAACCCTCGAGGCGTGGCCCGCGCAATGTCCTGTATCACCCGAGTGATTGCTCGTGCTCCCGCAGTATCCACCACTCGTCCCACTTCTCCCAGGACGGCACTGGCAAACACTACTTCGGTCTGAGCAATGAGCGCTGGTAGAAGGGCGAGGAGTCCACGTTCCGCTCCAACATGTGGATTGACCGGTCCCAACGAACAGTACTCAATCCCATGTTCGCGACAGCACTCTTCAATCTCCCTCCCAAAGCGAAGGATCTCCGCTTCGGTGCGGCCGCCCAGGTAGAGCGGAAATGGCGGCGTGGCCAAGCGCACAGTTTGCACTGGCACTCCGCTGTTCTCACAAGCACTCCGCACCTGGGCGGCAAAGCGCCCGGCGGCTGCCACTCTCTGTTGGTCGAGAGGAAAGCCTGGGTCCACGCCAACGGTGATAGCACGCACTTTCATGCCCTCTGTTCCTCCGCACACGTTTGTCGCAGTGTACCCAGGGGACAGGCAATAGGATAGAGAGCTAGGGGATTGCAATTGTTTAAAAGTGAGTATAGTCGAAATTTGCTTTGTATAGCAGCGGGAAGAAAGACTATGACGAAAAAAGACGCGGGCGCTCCTCCCCCAGCCTCCGCTCCAGCCGAAGGCGCGGACATCCAGATACGGCTTACCCGACGCCCTCCCTGGCAGCCTTCGCCGCGGCTGCCAGATTATTTACTTGAGGATGAACTCAACAAACTCATGGACCCCCGGGAGTGGAAGGTCTACCGCGCCCTCTGGCGTCACTCGATCGGCCTTCGCCATACGCCACTGATTACCGCAGGGTACGCCGATGTAGCCGAAATGACTGGTTTGTCTCGTGCCTCGGTCATTCGCGCGCTCAAGGGACTCATGAAAAAGCGTTATGTGATCCGCATCATTGGACCGGAGGCCAAGGGCGAGTCTCGCATCGAGCAGGCCCGGATCCCGAGCAAACCGCGCGATGGCCACCGCTACCTCGTTTGCAATTATCGCGAAGTCTTGGAAGGGCGATTACGGGATGGCACCCCGCTGAAAGACATTCCCGAGGGAGGGCTCTACCCGGAAGAGATTCAGGTCTTTCGCCGTGAGGAGCAGGAGTCATTGTTCTCAAGCTGAGGCACTTGCCAGGCAGGCAGGTGTGGGGCATGTTCAAGGATCGCACTGAAGCGATCTCCAGTAAGGATGCAATCATGAGGTGGATGCGACTGCAGCGAAAAAGTCGAGTGTTGCTTCTGGTGTTCAGCTGGGCGGCACTGTTCTGGTTAGCAGTGATCCAGAGTGCCAACGCCCAACTCTTCTCCCAGCCGGGCGCTGCTGGCGAAATCTCTGGCGAAAAGATCCGACAGCGGCTGGACAAAAAAAAGAAAGGGACAAATATCACCGAATGGGTGCGGCGCCTCCGCAGCGATCGGCCGGAAACGCGTTTTGATGCGGTCAAATCCTTGGGTGACTCCAAAGATCCTAAAGCGATCCAACACCTCATGGCCGCGACTGAGGATGTGGATATCCGCGTCAAAGTAAAAGCAATCGAGTATCTTGGGAACTTGCGTGCGACTGACGCAACCCCAATCCTCGCCCAGCAATTGTTTCTGCGCGACATCCACCCGGCGGTCAAACAAAAAATTTTAGTCGCCCTCGGCAAGATC
>CAZAYE010000268.1:0-5621 GCA_964489255.1 uncultured Enterobacteriaceae bacterium | reverse complement strand
GTAAGATCGTCGGCAGCGTCAGATGTGTATAAGAGACAGCCGCAGTATCTTGCTGATCTGGTATCATGGACTGGGATCGGCGCACGCACCAGCGAGAGTCAAACTCACCGGGAAATGGCCTCTGGCCTCTCAATGCCGGTCGGTTTCAAGAACAGTACAGATGGGAGCATCTCACCTGCGGTTAATGCGATCAGTGCTGCTCTGCACCCTCACCGTTTTCTGGGGATCGACAGCGAAGGTCAAGTCAGCGTTGTCAGCACGACGGGAAATCCCAACTGTCACCTTGTGCTCCGTGGCGGGTCAAATACCCCTAACTACGATCCCGAAAGTGTAGCTATTGCCACGACTGTCTTGAAGCAGGCGAATCTCTGTACACGCCTCATGGTGGATTGCAGTCACGGCAACTCACAGAAAGATTTTCGCAAACAGACCGTAGTGCTGTCGAGCGTCGCGTCACAGATCCGCGCCGGCAATCCCCACCTCATGGGCGTGATGATTGAAAGTAATTTGGTGGCCGGGAAACAGACATTTCCTGTTCCGCGTCCTCAGTTGGTGTACGGGCAGAGCATCACCGATCCCTGCGTGGACTTTCCGACGACACATACGATGCTGCGCGAGTTGGCAGCGGCGGCAGCTCACCTGCACATGCCAACGGCGGCTGACTAACTTCTTACTTGTGTTGCCTGGTATCCTTGGTCGGCGCGCTTGCCGCGATACACTCGGAGTTCGATCGCACGCCACACTGCGGGAGTAATGCGAAAGAGCATCCGCGGCTCGGTCCGCCAGATCGCTTTCATCTGCTCGACACTTCCGGCACTAGAGAGGCGACCGCCGCCAAGGTACTTTTCTGCCAGATCATCGTGAATCGGCCAAATATCGAAGTCCGGTAACTTCAAGGCCTCGGCCCGCCCATCGACTTCCACATGCGCAGGAAACGGCACCATTGTCTCAATGCACAGGGAGCAACGTGGGTCGCGCATGAGTTGTTTACACCAAACGCGTGTTGTAGTGCCGGTTAGCCAAAAACTTCCATCTTTCCATAACCAGAAAACTGGAACGGTGTAAGGACGACCGTCCCGGCGGAGCGTGGCAATGACGCCGATGTATGGCTGCTTGAGAAACTCATCGATCAGGTCTTGCTTCATGCGCCCCATGGCTATGTTTCCTCCCCCATGCTCTGTTATCGTGTAATCCCAATGTTTCGACGATGGTCGTGCGTTGCACTTCAGCAGGGTCACTCGGAATGTGCAAGATCCTGACAGTCGGAAACAAATTATTGATGATAGAATCGCATGTTGACCATTGTTCCGCTTCTGGCTTTTCTCTTTGCTTGGCTTGTTCCGTCCTCAGTGCTGACCGCAGAAAGCAACCCGGCAGCGAATTCGCCGTCTCCGCTTCCTGGGGTCTCTCTGGTGGGCGGACAACAGGTTCCTTTTTTCCACCACCAGCCTATCGCGACCTTGCGGGTCTACGCGTTTCACGACGACATCGCGATCCCCATTCCTTTTCAGATTGACGAACGCGACCGACGTGACCGTTGGGTGCTCGATCAGGGCCCACGGCCAAATTCAGATAATTCCGCCGGCGAGTTCGACAGCAACGATGTGATCGTGCTCATGAACCGCGACCTTGGACTCCGTGGCGATCCAGCCAAACTCCCTAACGGAGCAACCGTATGGGGAGAGATCCGCGTGGGGAGTGAAGTGAATCCCCTCGGTTTCGCCTACGTGGGCAGCTTCAACTCCCCTCCCCCTCTCCCAGATAACGAGCACGCGTATGCCCACTATGACCCAGAGACCGACCGGGTCTATGCTGAGCGTTACGCCCTTGAGTTCCATGCTCCTTTGCCAAGACATGTGGCCTTCGTCAACCAATTCGGTGCATTCGGCGAGAACACTGTCGCCGGCGTTCACGCTATCGGCGAAGTCCGTTTTCTTGGCGGGCTTTTCACTCTGCGAAGAACGGACACTGATGTTCAGTCGGAACTCCTCAGCTATCGGAATGGGCCAGTACGGGCCATCCGTCGGGCGCGCTATTGGATTCCTTTGTCCTTCGGCTTCCGCACCAATGGCCGGGTCGATCTCCTTTTTTACCGCGACTTCGTCGAAGGAACGGCCCTGGTCAAGCTCAAGATTCCTCCCAGCCTGGTGTTAGCAGACGGCGAACTGCAGGCGTACTTCGACTTTTTGCACTTCAGTGGTGCGCGACTACTGTCCGAAAACGGACAGCTAAGCGAGCCGGTCAACAGACAAACTATCCCTGCAAAACATGCGTTCGATGGGCGACTGGCACACTGGGCCGCGCTGCTGCTCCCCGATGGGCGTACGGTGTTGCTGGTGGTTCGTCTTGAAGGGGCCCTGCAAAAGCTGGAACAGCGGTTGTTCATTCATGAGGCTCCAGAGGCAAGACAGAAAGCGGGCGGCCAACCGCTCTTCGGTTTTCAGTTTTCCCGAGTCAGTCAACTGGCGACGGGCACTCATCGCCTGTCGGTCTTTGCAGCGGTGCTTGACGGAATTGCGGTTGAAGACATTCCGAGAGCCGCTCAGATTTTTCTTTCTCCACCTGAAGTCAATGTTGCGTTGCTAGGGAACCTTTAGCTTTCGTTCCGTCCCCGTTCGATAAAGTTGAGCACCCGCTCCGGCGTAAGGGGAATTTCGTTGACGCGTACGCCGAACGGCGCCAGCGCATCGGCCACTGCGTTCGCAATAGCCGCAGGTGGAGCAATCGCCCCGCCCTCCCCCATGCCCTTAATACCCTTCGGTGTGTACGGCGACGGGCTTTCAATGTGACCAATCTCGACTCGTGGGACATCAGCAGCAGTGGGAGCCAAATAGTCCATCAGCGTGCCGGTGAGGAACTGTCCACTCTCGTCGTACACCAGTTGCTCGTACAGGGCAGTGCCAATGCCTTGGGCAACGCCGCCCTGAATCTGACCGTCCACGACCAGCGGGTTGATAATCGTGCCGCAGTCTTCAACCACGATGTAGCGGAGCAGCTTCACTTGTCCAGTCTCGACATCTACCTCAACCGTAGCAAGGTGAGTCGCGTTGGCATGAGTTGAAGGTGGAGGTTCATAGTGAGACGTGGCTTCCAGCCCAGGCTCTTCACCCGCAGGCAAATCGCTCATTGTAATGATACGATGAGCGATCTCTTTGATTGGCATCAAGGCTGTACCGTCTTGTTTGCGTTGCACGACTCCTTCAGCCATTTCGAGATCGTCTTCCGGCACTTCACTTATCCGCGAAGCCACGCGCAAAATCTTCTCGCGCACCTTCCGTGAGGCCAGCGTGATTGATCCACCACCCGTCACGGCGCTACGGCTTCCCCAAGTGCCCCAACCGTAGGGCACTGCTGTGGTATCACCCTCGATCACTCTCACATCTGTCAGCGGCACGCCCAGCTCATCCGCCACCACTTGCGCAAAGGTGGTTTCGTGACTTTGCCCATGTGAATGGGTACCGACCAGGACGGTTACCTTACCGGTCGCGTCCATCCGCACCGTGGCGGACTCGTAACCGCCCAGCGCTAACCCCATAGCTTGAAACGCTTTGGAGCTTGGTGCGGTTCCTTCGACATAGCAGCCGAGCCCTACACCAAGGTAGCGCCCTTGTGCTCTCAGCGTTTGTTGCTGTGTCCGGAAGTCCTGATACCCCAGCATCTCCAGCGCCATCCGTAAGGCTTCCTGATGGCTACCGCTTTCGATCTCTGCACCGATAATGGTTCGATACGGATGCTCCTCTTTGCGGATCATATTGCGCAACCGCAACTCCGCTGGATCAAGGCCGAGTTTCTGCGCCCCTAAGTCGAGCAGGCGTTCCGCCACTAACACGGCAATGGGCAAGCCGACCCCGCGATAGGGACCAATGGACGCCTTGTTAGTTGCGACAGAAAAAGTCTCGAAGCGAAAGGCTGGCACTTTGTACGGTCCAGGCATCGTTGAGGCTGCATGTCCCGCCTCGAACGCTGAGCCCCATGGATAATCGGAGTACGCTCCTACATCACTAATAAATCGTCCCTTCATGCCCAGAATAGTGCCCTCTTTTTTCAGGGCGAGTTCTGCCTGCACGATTTGATGCTTGGCATGGAGAGAAGCCGTCAGGTGCTCACGCCGATCTTCGATCCATTTCACCGGTCGCTCCAAGCGGCGCGCGAGGAAAGCAGCAACGACCTCCTCCGCAAACAGGTGCCCTTTGAGACCGAAGCCGCCGCCTACGTCAGGGGCGATGACACGAATATGATGCTCAGGGAAACCAAGGAGCAGGGCCAGGTGAGTACGTACGACATGTGGAACCTGAGTCGAAGACCATACAGTCAGCGAATCCGTCGCCGCTTCGAAGGAGGCCAGGCAACCGCGGGTCTCCATAGGCAGAGCCATATGCCGGCCAGTCATAAAGCGCTCGGAAACGACACAGTCTGCTTCCTGGAAGGCCTTGGCAACTTCGCCGATCTCTGCCTGCAGGACTTGCATCACATTGTCACCCCACTCCTCGTGGACCAAAGGCGAGTCAGGTTCCAGAGCCTGTTCCATATCCCAGATGACATCGAGCGGATCGTACTCAACCTCAATGAGAGCAGTTGCGTCTTCAGCCACGTAACGGTTAGTAGCTACGACCGCGGCCACCGCCTCACCCACAAAGCGCACTTTGCCCTGCGCCAACACCGGCCAGTCACACGATTTGTGTGTTGGCGCTTTGACCGGGTCGTATTCGACACGGAGTGGTTTGATCATTCCAGCTACATCCGCGCCGGTAAGAATTGCATACACGCCAGGATGAGCTTTGGCTGCGCTCACATCCACATGAGTGATCCGCGCGTGGGCATAGGGACTGCGCGCAAACGCGAGCGCTACAGTGTTGGGCAAATGGATATCATCTACATATCGACTTTTCCCTAGCAACACGCGTGGATCTTCGACTCGTCGCACTTGCGCGCCGACCATTTTGCCTGTGCCAGCGAGGTTAGTGGCCATAATTCCTCCGCGGAAGTCAGGAATCGGAGAATCGGGGAGTGGGGGAATCGGGGACTCCTTCTCCGTTTCTCCGATTCCCCGTTTCACCGGTTCATCTCTTTTGCTGCTGCCATCACTGCCTTGACAATGTTCGCGTATCCCGTGCACCGACACAGGTTCCCAGAGAGGCCGTAGCGAACCTCTTCCTCAGTTGGATGGGGATTCTTCTGCAATAGGTCATAGGCGCTCATGAGAAAACCTGAAGTGCAGAAGCCGCACTGCAGCGCGTGGTGATCCCAGAACGCTTGCTGTAACGGATGCATATGGCCGTCTCGGGCTAGACCTTCGACGGTTCGCAACTCACCACCATCAGCTTGTACGGCGAAGAGCAGGCAGGAACGTACACTGTCACCATTGAGGACAATTGTGCACGCACCGCACACCCCATGTTCGCAGCCGAGGTGGGTCGCGGTCAGCCCAAGATCTTCGCGCAGGAAATCCGCTAAGAGCTTACGTACCTCGACCTCGCGTTCGACTTCTTGGCCGTTGACGCGGAGGCGGATGATTTGTCGGTCGGTGAATTGAGAGTGAGTCATAGTTTTTCCTTTTTAGAAGCTGTTAGCAGTTAGCTCTCAATAATCACGACATCGTATGGTTTCGAGTGCTCACAACA
>CAZAYE010000267.1:3395-5632 GCA_964489255.1 uncultured Enterobacteriaceae bacterium | reverse complement strand
TAACTGTTTGCAATCCTTAGCATAATGAACCGTAAGAATCAGCTAATGCTCCCCCGGGCCTCGACTCATGCGGCCGTGCACCTGCTCAAGGAGTTTAAGTATGCGATCCATGAACCCGTTCTGCCACTCAATGACCGCTTCCGGCAAACCTTGCGACGCCGCAAAATGGACACGATGTTGTGAGACCTCGCTTCAATTACCGTTATGCCTAAAATTGGTCACGATGTCTTGAGACTCAACACATAGGTAGTACAACGGTTCTCATAGATCGTATTCAAGTACGCGGTGACTTTAGAGACGGAGCTGGGTTTGTTTTCGGGCGGGACTGGCCTGCCGAACAGTTCACCCCTCCTCTCTCTCTTGCTCCAGGAGCATCGTATCGATACACGAAGCTGATCGATGAAAACTTCCCTGCTTTGGCCTCCATAGCTACAGTGAGGATCGAAGTCAAATTCAACAATATCCCCGGTCAGCAGCCGATCACGAACTTTGTGCCACCGGCTACAGCACAGTTCGTGTTCGAGGTCGGACATACGGTAGACATCACCAATGGGCCAGGTGGTAACCCCGATCCTGTGGACTCAGGAGGAGCGGTCAGTTTGAGCTTGAATGCTACAGACTCTTTGGGGCACGTGCTGAGCTATGCGTGGACGGCTTCGTGTCCGGCGGTGCTGGGATCAAACGGGAGTTTCAGCAACCCGACTGTCTGGAACCCGATCTGGACGGCGCCGGTGAACACAACTGGTGGCCTGCAGAATTGCACGATCGGGGTGACGGTCGATGATGGGCAGGGATTGAGCCAGTCCAAGTCGTACAGTCAGGGGGTGGATTCGATCGCGCATATTTTGAAGCTTCTCAATAACTCAGCCGGTGTTCCGAACCCGGTAGGCTCGGGAGGGACAGTGAGCCTGAGTGTGAGCGCCACAGACTCCTTAGAACACGAGCTGAGCTATGCCTGGACAGCCTCATGTCCGGCAGTACTGGGATCGAATGGAAGCTTTAGCGATCCCAACATACAGGCTCCGACGTGGCTAGCGCCGGTGAATAAGACAGGGAGTACCCAGGGTTGCCAAATTAAAGTGACGATAACTGATGGACATGAGCTGACTCTGGGGAGTTTGTATACCCAAGAAGTGAGTTCGGTTGAGCACGTGCTGACGATCAACACTGGGCCGGGGAGCAGTCCCAACCCGGTGGCTTCCGGAGACGTGGTCAATGTGAGTGTAGGTGCTACAGACTCCTTGGATCACACCCTCAGCTATACGTGGACAGCATCATGCCCACCGGCACTGGGGTCAAATGGGAGCTTTAGCAATCCCAACATACAGGCTCCGACGTGGACAGCACCAGCCAATACGACGGGCAGCCAGCAGAACTGCACCATTGAGGTGACGGTCAGTGATGGGCACGGATTGAGTCAGTTGGGATCGTACAGCCAGGGGGTGAACTCGGTACCCCATACATTGACAATCTCCAACGGACCAAACGGGAGTCCTAATCCGGCGGCTCCAGGAGACACAGTCAGTTTGAGTGTCAACGCTGTGGACTCCTGGAACCACACCCTCAGCTATGCCTGGACGGCCTCGTGTCCAGCAGAGCTGGGATCAACTGGAAGCTTCAGCAACTCCAGTATCCCGAACCCTACATGGATGGCACCAGTCAATACGACGGGGAGCCAGCAGACCTGCACGATCGGGGTAACGGTCAGCGATGGGCAGGGGTTAAGTCAGTTGGGATCGTACAGCCAGGGGGTTGATCCGTGCACCTATGCAGCTTCCCCGACCAGTCGCTCGCACGGGGCGGGGACAGAGATGGGCGATGTGAATGTAACAGCTCAAACCGGATGCCCTTGGACAACAGTGAGCAATAATCCTTCCTGGATCACTGTCACCTCAGGCAGCCCTGGTACTGGCAATGGAACGGTGAAGTATTCGGTGGCGGCCAATACGGGTACTACCTCCCGCACCGGCACTCTGACTATCGCAGGGAAAACCTTTACGGTGCAACAGCACGGCTCTTGCCTGTACTCTGGGGTAATAGTCCGGGTTACTACTATGCCAGGAGCCTCGCCGAGTACGATCTATTTTCGTACCTCAGCTCTGAGTTCCGTTGTCTTCTCAGGCACAACCAGCGACGCGAAGCTGATTAATGCGGCCCTGCATGCGCTAAGGAAGCAACCCAGGGTAATTATTGCTGGCACAGCGGTGACGTGTCCTGCTTCTACGGCGGGAGGTAAC
>CAZAYE010000267.1:0-3385 GCA_964489255.1 uncultured Enterobacteriaceae bacterium | reverse complement strand
TCAGAGGACCTTTTTAGGAATCACTGTAAGGGCAGCCCTGCGTGGCTGCCCCCAGCCTGCTAGGGCGACCACAGAGGGTCGCCCCTACGACGACATCGCCGAGAAGGTAGTCTGAAATTGCAAGAAGGAGGAGAAAATGCAGAAGCTGCTAATGGTGATAGTTGCACTGGGAGTCTTCAGCTTCCTTCCCTCATCTGCAACAGCGGTGTGTGATCGATCAGCGCACGTCGTGCGGGTGACCATCCAGCCAAACACTGCGGCCAGCTACATCTATTATCGGGATAGTGCACTGAGTGCCGTCTACTGGGTGTGTACGACCAATGACGCCAAGCTGCTGGATGCCGCCTTGGATGCCCAGAACGGCTTGACGCGGGCGTTTATTCGGGGGGATGCGGCTTCGTGTCCGACCACACCGGATACGGGACAACGCTCGGCCGGGAACTGTCTGCTCGTGCTCGTCAATCCATAAAGAGGAGCGACAATGCGAAACACTCCGCAGCCACTGTAGCGTGCGCTGTGCACGCGTCGCTGCGGCCGCCACACTTCATTTCGTGCGCATGGCGCACGCTACCAGCCGTCAACTTACATTTTGAGGAGCGACAACGCGAAACACTCCGCAGACTAAGGCCATTATCGGCGTCGTTGTTCTCATCCTGGTAATTGGTGCACTCTCTTTGCCGTCGATCGTCAATTTCTTTGCGCCAGCCGTCATCCATGATGAACAGGGGCCAACGCACCTGGATGAGCCCATGAGCCTGAAGAACTCGTCGAACGTTCCGTGCAGTTCACTTGACCCACCGATCAGCCGGGAGCCGCTGACATGGTCCGCCTCGCCCTGCAAAATCGGCTGAATAAGCTTGGGAATGTCTTGTGGATCGTGAGAGCCATCGGCATCTAAAAAGACCACGATGTCCCCTTTAATGTAAGGGATGGCGGATCTTATCGCGGCTCCTTTCCCTCTCCCTTCGTCAATGATGACCTCTGCTCCGGCTTTTCTGGCCATCTCTGGGGTACGATCCTGAGATCTTCCATCGACAACGATCACCTGGTCAGCAAAGGGCTTGCAGCCTTGGACGACCTCCCCGACCATCTTTTCTTCATTATTGGTGTAAGGGGGGCAAGTTGGAGGGTAAGGAAACACGCAAAAATTGTCACTTCTTAAATTTCTTATGAATTATGAAGCAACCCTCAGCAGCTGAAAAGCGACAGGCACCGCAACCTGAGCGGGTGAAACTGAGTCGGGAAGAGGTTCTCAAGCGCATGCGCGCCATATCTTAGTGGAGGGAGAAGACCCTTGCCGAGTTCAAGCGACGCTACCCGGGCGCGTTTCATAGAGACTCAGCGCTCTCAGAAAAGACGCGTGACTTTGACGGATAACGGTCACCGTAGGATCGTTGAAAAGCGACCGTACCAGGGCGGCGGTTTGCTGGCGGGTCTGGGCGCCGGCGGCGCTGCAGAACGTCAGGAATTCCGACAGGACTTCTTCCGTCGTGTAGATGCGGCACGGCCCCACCGCTTGACTGAAGGCCTGTACGCGTTCGTGCCAGGCGTCTTTAGGACTAAAGAGCGCAATCCAGTAAAACGTATCAGCGAAGAAGCGTCTCATGCCGAGCGCTTCGGGAGACCGTAGAGATAATGATCGTGCTCGCTGGCCCCGTCGGGGGGGAGGATGGCAAGTTCCTCTTCCGGAATGGAGCGGACCGCGTTGTGAAACCGCTGCCAGAGTGGCACGGCAGGGCCTTTCTTGCCCTTGGCTGGCGGGGCAGACTCTTGCTGCTCCTGCGCGTCCAGGGCATCCAACGCCTTGCGGATCACTTCATCCGGCGAGCCATAGCCCGCCCGGGCGACTTTCTGCTGGATGCGGGCATCCAAATCGGGAGGAAGAGAGATTGGCATAGGGAAAGCATACCATTCAGCGGTGATACCGTCGAGAGAAAAACCGCTGCTTTGACACGCCCCAATTAGCTACCCCTCAGAACGCTTACGGAGGTCTGTGGAAGGAGTCTCGCCGTATTAGGCACTCTCTCTGGTGGTTCTGGCGATGGACCGGCTTCTACAGGCAGTGGCAGCGATAGCGATGGTCTATCCAGTGGCAGAAGGCATTACGATGCTGACGGCGGATCTTCCTGGGAGGATGCTCCTGGTTCAGACCCCTCCCTAGTGCAAACCCAGCCGACCTTTTCGGATAGCTAGGGATTGTGAGAAGATTGGAGATATGAAAGAGCCGATCTTCGTTCGATCTTTGACTGAAAGCGAGCACCTCACCTTACGCGCAGGTTTGCGTTCCGGTAATGCGTTTACGCTTCGACGCTGCCAACTTCTTCCAGCCAGTGCCACAGGAAGGACTCCGCGCCAGATTGCCAAACTGCGAGGCTGCTCAGACCGGACTGTCCGCAACGTCAGTGGCGCTTTTGAGCGGAAAGGCATTGAGGGGCTGAAGCGAAAGTCTTCTGCCCCCAAGACCAGGCAACCTCAACTGGACGAGGCTAAGCGGGAAAAGCTCCGCGCCCTGCTGCAGACCTCGCCGCGCAACTTCAACAAGAACCGTTCGCTGTGGACGTTGAACCTGGTGGCGGAAGGGTGCTTCGAGCAAGGTCTGACCAAGGCCCTTGTTAGTGATGAAACCATACGTGATGCGTTGCGACGAATAGGCGTCAACTGGTAGCGCGCTCGCGGCTGGATTACCAGCCCCGAGCCGGCGTATGCGCAAAAAAAAGTGCGCGACCGGCTGATTTGGCTGGCTCAGTCCCACCCGGCGTGGGTGCTTGGCTATGCCGATGAAGTCTGGTGGTCGCGCCTGGTCCCACCCCCTTGTGCAAAGCTGGACAGTGGCATATTAGCCGCGCAGTGCGTAACGGAATTCGTGCTCACAACCGACAAGCAAAACAGGAAGGTGGCGTGCGAATCATTTATCGCGACACTGCGCTCAGCGCCTTTTACTGGGTATGTACGACCAACGATGCCAAGCTGTTGGAGGCTGCCCTGAATGCGCAGAACGGCTTGACCCGGGCCTACATTCGGGGGAATGCGGCTTCGTGTCCGACCACGCCCGAGACGGGGCAACGCTCGGCCGGGAACTGTCTGCTGGTGGTGGTCAATCCGTAAATATTTCGATAGTGTCACATCACCCTCACCCCGGCCCTCTCCCACATCAAGGGAGAGGGAGTTTTGTTAGAGGAGCGACAATGCCAAAGACTCTGCAGACTCAGGTTCTCATCGGAGTCATTGTTCTCATCCTGGTAATTGGTGCACTCTCTTTGCCGTCGATTGTCAATTTCTTCGCGCCAGCCGTCCCCACGGTTGAACAGGGACCAACACGCTTGGACGAGCCCCTGGCTGGTCCAGCGGGAAAAAAGGAGAACGAGAAGGCGGTCGCACGGAGGCC
>CAZAYE010000266.1:0-5654 GCA_964489255.1 uncultured Enterobacteriaceae bacterium | reverse complement strand
AGGAGGCCTCGAGTGTTGGTGACTTGACATCCACATAGCAGCGCAGTCGAAGGGCGGGCATGACAGAGAAGGGGCCTTGGTAGGGTCATTCCCGCGAACGCGGGAATCCAGTTTGTGGTAAATGCATCTGCAATCTGCTCTAGGCTTGACAACCGCCTCGTCAAAGAGACAAAATTTTTCTGTTCTTCCAAGGTAAACTTTGGAGATCGGTTGTTCCTGACCCTCTTTTAGCTTTCTTATCCCCCTTCTCTTTTGTCGGGTAGGAGGGCGAGAGATATGAAAAAGATCGCTATAGCATTGCTCATCCTTTCTCTCGGCGTGTTTTTTGATGCCCAGGCCTGGGCACATAGGATTGGTGGGTTTGGCATGGGGGGCCACGTGGGTGGTTTCCATGGGGGAGTGGGCCGCTTTGGCCACCCTAGAGTGAGTCATCTGGGGAGATTTGGCCATCACCGGCACTTCCACCACGAGCAGTTCTTTGGCCCGCATCATCACTTCGGACCGTTTGTGCCGCCTGGTCACGAGCGGCATTTCGCACATGAACAGTTCTTTGGCCCGCATCATCACTTCGGCCACCGTGGGTTTGGGTTCCGTTCGTTCGGAGTCCCCTGGGGTTTCGGCTCCTCCTTCTTCTTTGGTTTCTCTGGTGGTGACTTCTCCTCCAGAAGTTGGTTTGGTCCCGCTGGTCCCCCTCCACTTGGCGCCCCTGGCGCTCCTCCGCTAAGCGCTCCCGGTTCTGCTCCCTCTGCTCCTCTCGGTCCGCCTCTAGTAGTGATTAGTTCTCCCTTCTTCTGCTTTCCACATAGATTAGGATTTGCTGACCAGTCTCAGTTCCTTGACCACCTCCAGCAATTTCACAATATTCCGCCCAGGAGCGCCTTCTCTTTCTGTAGGCCAGTGGGTGGCGGGCTACGCTGGATTTTCTTTGGTTTCTAGACGGCCGCCAGGGTTCCCTTTTCCCTTGACCCTTGCGCAACACCAAGGGTAAGGTCTAAGTCTGCTCAGAGAACAAGGAGGAGTTATGACCACACTCGACGGACGAGTCGCAATCGTGACCGGTGCAGGTCAAGGAATCGGCCACGGCGTGGCCACTTGCCTAGCCCGTGCTGGTGCGTATGTCGTGGTGAACGACACGGTTCAGGAACGGATCACCAAGACCGTGGCTGATATTGAAGCATTGGGTAGGCAGGCGCTCGGTATCCAGGCCACCGTCACCCAAGCCAGTGAGGTGGACCGCTTAGTACAGGAAACGCTCAGCCGCTTCGGCAAGATCGATATTCTCGTCAACAACGCCGGCGTCGTAGTGATAAAGTCCATTACCGAGCAAACTGAAGCCGACTGGGACAAGGTCCTCAGTGTCAATCTCAAGGGGGTATTCCTCTGTTGTCACCGAGTAGTGCAGGAGATGATGAAGCAAAAGCGCGGAGCGATCGTGAACATCGCCTCGATCGCTGCTTTTCACTATACCGTCCCTCATGTACCCTACGCGGCGTCCAAGGCTGGAGTTGTGGCGCTCACCCGTGACTTAGCCTATGAAGTTGCTCGCCATGGCATCCGTGTCAACGCCATCGCCCCTGGTCCAATCGAGACCCCAATGATGGGCACGGCGCTCACAGCCGAGCAAAAAGCCGCCTATGCACGCAGTATTCCGATTGGACGCTTAGGGCAGCCGCAAGATATTGGCGAAGCCGCGGTTTTCCTCGTGTCCGACGCAGCCAGTTACATCACTGGCGCTACCTTGCCGGTAAGTGGCGGGACGGACCTCAGGGTGACAAATGCGTAAAGTAGGGGCAAAGCATTCGTGGTTACAAGCCAAGGTATTTTCTCGTATTCCTTAGGTGAATGCTTCGCCCCTACCTGTTCCGCGTCCCTACCCAAAAGTGACATTCCTCCTTGATTCCCTGCTCTATCATGATAGAGCAGGTCTAAACCAAACCTCGGCTAACTCGAAAGGATTCCGATCTATGCGCAATTATCCAGTGGCTCCCCTTTTCGTCTCCCTGTTCCTTCTCAGCCTGTTGCACCCCTCTCCTGCCTGGACTGAACCGAAGTCTGGAGACACGCTGAGCAAAGACAACTGGCAGGAAGCGAAAGGGCTCATGCCAGACACGGTCCTCCGCCGTTTTCAGGATGGGCGATACCAAGCGAAGGTCACCACTTTGCCGAACACCGTAAGCTGGGGTAGCAAGTTCAAAACCGCTTCAGAAGCAAATGCAGGCAAATTCTCAGTTAACGCTGAGGGCTGGTTGATTGACAATGCGACTCAGACCTATCCCGCGTTCCTCTACGGCTACCCTTTTCCCCAGATTGATCCCAAAGACCCTCAGGCTGCGGCGAAGGTGGTGTACAATTTCACCTATACGCTGATGCAGCCTGACGACGTTGATCGTTTCACCAACCTCCATTGGGTCATTCCCTCAGAGGCAGAGCGGCATGTCGAGTTCGAAGGACAGATGCTGTTTTATGGTTCCCGCTTCTCTGGTCCCATCCCCAACCCAGACGGGACGCTACGGAAGCTGATTTTGGCCGGAGTGGCTCCTCATGATGTCGTCGGGGTGGTCACTCTGGAGTGGATGTATCTGGACCCCAAACAGTGGAATTCGCTGTGGACCTATTTGCCAGGCTTCAGGCGAGCGCGACAACGTCCGCCCGCCAATGGCTCTGATGGCCTTTTCGGGTCCGACCTCGCCCACGATGATCCGTACCTTTTCTCCGGTAAGGTGCAGTATTTCGCCTGGAAGTTTATTGGTGCCCAGGAGGCGCTGGTTCCCTATATAATGCCCAACCCCAAGCCCTTGCAGCGTACGAACAAGGGCTACCAACTTGACACCCCCAAGGGTACTATCGCGCTGGGCTGGGAAACAAAGGACTGGAATGGCGACGCTTGGTGGCCGACCAATTATTACCTAGTCAAAAGACCAGTCTGGGTCATAGAGGCTTCATCCAAAGATCCACAGTATGCCTACAGTCGCCAGGTGCTGTGGATCGACAAGGAATTATACACTGGGTACTACAAGGAAGCCTACGACAGAGGCGGCCAGCTCTGGCGCACCTTACTCGGTTCTGTTTCGATTGCGCAATCTCCTGAGGGAGACTTCTCTCTGGCTCAACCGGACTTTACCTTATCAGTGGACGAACAGCGGAACCACGCCACAGTGGAACTGCCCTTCAGACGAGGGGAGAAGGTGGCCTTTAACGTCGGCCTTTCGGAGCGGCTGTTCACCCAGCTGGAGATGATGAAAAGGGGAAAGTAAATCCTGATTCGCTTTGCAGGTATCGTCGTTCACCCTTCGACAAGCCTGTCCTGAGCGAAGTCGCAGGGCTCAGGGTGAACGGTTTCAGTGAGGACTCTGTTCCAGACCCGTTCGTGCTGAGCCTGTCGAAGCCTGTCCTGAGCGCGGTCGAAGGGCACGAACACAAATTGTCCCAGTTGAATGACGACACGAGATAAGACCTATGGTCAAGCTTAGTGTCAACGTCAACAAGATCGCCTTGTTGCGCAACTCGCGGGGCGGAGATCGACCGAATGTCGTACAGACAGCACAGACGTGCATCGAGGTCGGCTGTCATGGCATCACCGTCCATCCTCGTCCCGATGGTCGCCACATCCGTGTTCACGATGTGCTGGACCTCGCCGCTATGCTCACGGTCGAGTTCAACATTGAAGGCTACCCGTCACCGGAGTTTCTCGACTTGGTGTGCCGCGTTCGTCCAGCCCAGTGCACGTTGGTTCCTGACCCGCCTGAGGTATTAACCTCCAATGCCGGATGGAATCTCACAGGTGATATTGCTCGGCTTGGCGATGTGTTGAGGCGTTTGCACGATCATGGCATTCGCACGAGCCTTTTTCTGGAGCCGGACCCGGAGCAAGTGCGACGCGCAAAAGAGCTGGGTGCCGACCGTATTGAGCTGTACACGGAGCACTACGCAAGAATGTTCGGAACACCCGAAAGGGAGCAGGTATTTGCAGCATACTATCAAGCCGCACTCGCCGCTCAGGAGGTCGGTCTTGGTCTCAACGCCGGCCATGACCTCAACCTAGATAACCTTTCTTATTTTGCGCAGAACATCCCAGCTTTGCTTGAAGTGTCCATCGGCCACGCGCTTATTTGTGACGCGCTGGAGATGGGGTTGCAACAGGCAGTGAAGGCGTATTTACGTGCGCTGGGGTATCAGGTGTGAGTCGCTGACAGAATGAACATTGTGGATACCTCGGCAGGTGTAAATCCCCCTTCGATCCCCCCTTAAAGGGGGGAAGCGCGGAGCGCGGGGGGATTTGCGCAAGCTAGCAGTGTCGTTCGCCATTTTTCTACAGACTCTAAATCCTCTACGCCTTCACCCCGGCTTTCACCGCTAGCGACGTGTAGCTGACTCCCTCCCCGTTCTCGTTGCTCACCGGCAACCCGGAGTCCCGCCAGCCCGGCACGACGCGGCCCATCTGATCCTGCCCGCCGCCGAAACCGCCCTGCATGTTCGCGAGGTTGGTGTAGCCAGCCTGAGTCATGATCTCTGCTGCTCGTTGTGAACGTCCGCCAGCCTGACAGCCGACGATGATCGTGGCATCCTTGGGAATGTTTGTTTCTACAACCTTGAGAAAGTCCGGATTCGGTGCCGGTTGCCCTGTCGCCTGGTTAAAAAAGATTACCGGGACGTTGATCCCTCGCTGTGGATGGCCAGCGGTGAATTCTGGCGCAGTGCGGACATCGAGGTAAATGACCGCGGGATCTTTGTCCAAGATCTCGTGTGCCTGTGGGGGAGTAATTTGCTTAATTGCCATGATGTGCTCCTCTTTACTGCATTTTTTATTTGTCCATCAATTCATTTTGTCATTGAGTCATTGGTTCATTAATTCATCTCCCAGTATAGAGCATATAGCTCGCTCACTGCGTTCGCTCTCTGAGTCTATGGAAAGCCGATCGCTGACAGCTGATAGCTGACAGCTTTCCTCAAATCAACGATCGCGACTGGCAGCCATCGACGTTAATGCACGCTCCTGACACCCAGCGCGCCCGATCCGATGCGAGGAAGACGACAACATCAGCGACTTCTTCGGGCATACCGAAACGGCCGAAGGGCAAGTCAGCCTTGACGAACGCGGCGATTGCCTCGGGATTCTCTTTCTGCCGCCTTTCCCACGATCCGCCAGGAAACAGAATTGACCCGGGCGCCACGCTGTTTACACGGATGCCTTGCGAGGCTAGCTCCCGCGCCATTTCTTTCGACAGGCTGATCATTGCCGCCTTGGCTGCGTTGTAGGTCATCGGCCCACCCCACTCGCGACCATAGATCGAGGCAATGTTAATGACACAGCCACTTTTGCGTTCTCCCATCAACGGCACGACCAGTCGGCACAGGTCGAGAGCCGAGAAGAAATTCAGCGCGAAGCCGCTCCGCCAATCTTCGCCCGACGTGGTCAGATTGCCGCCTGGCCGTGAGCCACCGACATTGTTAATCAAGATATCCACGCGCCCAAAGCGGCTTCGGGTCTCTTCCATCCAGCGTCGCGCCTCACTCTCATTGGTTACATCCACTGCGAGCGCCAGGGCTTCGGCGCCCCGTCCACGAACCTCCTGCGCAACTTGCTCGACACCTTCTTTGCCGCGTGCGCACAAGCTGAGCAGACACCCTTCTGCCGCCAATCCGAGTGCGATAGC
>CAZAYE010000265.1:0-5680 GCA_964489255.1 uncultured Enterobacteriaceae bacterium | reverse complement strand
AACCAGTGACACATATCGTCGATCTCGCTGAGCAACTCGCCGAGCCTGTCCCCCAACTCAGGTTTGGTTTTCGCCAGCCGCATATACGTCTCCGGCGCCAGGAAGGTCATAGTCCAACTCTCGTTAAAGCCGAGGGCAAAGGCACCGCCCTGATAGGTCCAGCCCTCGTGATAGTGGGATGCCGTAATGAGGGGAAAGATGGCTTTGAGATGCGGCGGGCGGCTGAGCGCTGCCAACCACTGGGTGGCGCCAACGTAGGACGCGCCATACATGCCCACGTTGCCGTTGGACCACGGCTGCACGGCACACCATTCGACCGTGTCGTAGCCATCTTGGATATCATCCCGAAAGACATAAAAGGCTCCTTCCGAAGCGTACCGTCCGCGAGTGTCTTGAACCACCACGGCATAGCCTTCACTGGCAGTGCGGATGACATCAAGCATGAGCATGGAGACGGTCGTGAGGCTCTTGTTGTAGGGAGTACGTTGCAAGATGACAGGATATCGGCCAGGAGCCGCCGGGCGAAACACATCAGCCCGTAACATTACCCTATCCCGCATCGGCACCGGCACATCTTTTTCAATAACGACAGTGGGCTCGCCCATCGCTTTCCCTACCTTTCTCCGTCTTTAGGCGTATTTTTCCTTCCTACGGTACAGGAGCCGGCGTTGCAGAGCCACAGGCTGCTCGCACGCTACGAAGGCTGGCTGGAACCGCTCTATGGCAATGGTAAACCCGACTATGCCACGTCGCGTTCTGTAGACACTGGCGTCACCAGATAATCCATGATCTCTCCCTGCATTCGTTCGATCTCCAGACGATACCCGGAACTCAGCGCGGGCCACTCTTCGGGCCGGGCCGTCTTTCGCAGTTCTTCGAGAAAACGCTCCATTTTGGCGAGCCGCGCTCTCATGATAGCCAATTCCTGATCGTTCTTAATCATTGCGTCACCTCTACGATCCCTCGTTTGGTCCCATCTCGTTTTGTCTGCCAATCCGGGTAGCGTACGCTGTGCCTGCTTACCGGCAGGCAGGCGCACGTCTGTATTCTACACCGTCCGAAAGCTCGTCACACCTTTGGTTGCGAAGATCTGCTCGGCGTTGGCCTTGAGCCGGTCGTTGCCGGCAAAGCCGTCATCCAGGCACACCACACGCTCGGGCTTATACTCGGCCATGGCGCGGATAAGATCCAGCGTGAGTTCTCGCTCTAGGCAGATGAGGAGTGCTCCGCCCGCCGCGCTATAGATCGTCTTGCCTGCGGTGGTGTCGAAGTTGACGCTCCTTCACGGCAAGGTAAGAGCGTCCCAAGGCTCGGGGCCTGGATGGTCTTGAAACAGTCAGCCTTACCCGGCCAGTTCATGCCGTAGCGCTCTTTACCGACATCGATCATTTCACCCAGGGTGAGTTTCAGACGCTCGAAGTCAATCTTCCCGCCCTCGGTGCGAACCTCCGGAAAGAGCCGCAGGGGTTCCTGCTTCTTATCTTCGGCGATGTCATAGGAACGCAGGTCGAGTTTTTCGGGTTCGTTCATGGTTTATTCTGTTCCCTATTAACTTTCCTCAAATCGCGTAGCGTCACCGTGAACTTCGCCAAATCGTATTCCGCACGGATCAGATGTACGCGCGGCTGCCGCTTGCCATTCACAAAATTGCCGTCTCGATCGAAGAGCGCGAATTCTCGATCATGCGCGAACGAACCATCCGACAGTAGTCTGGCTTCGGTTACGGAGAGGCGATCGAGGGATTTGATTGGATGGATGAAAAGACGTGAAACTGTTGGAATAGGCACAGGCGCGTTCTCCCTTATCTTCTTGCTGGCGGCTTTTCATGCTGAGACGGAGAGTTGGTAGTCTCCCGCCATAGCGCCCGGGAGTCGAACCGCCACAGGAACTAACATTGCCAAGACCTTCTCTCGAACACTGCTGAACAACTAAGTAGACCCGCAGAAATAGTGAGGTTCCGAGTAGTCGTCAAGCGTGGGCCTGTCTCGCGCATGCACGCCATGGCCCTGAGAAGGCCTGGCGCGAACACCACGTGGCTGGCCGGGACGGCGCCCGGCCATGACCAAAAGCCAGACGAGCCTTGTTCGTCATGCCCGGCCGTAGGGCCGGGCATCCACGTTCTTCTTCTCCGCTCCCTGCACGTGGCTGGCCGGGTTCCTCCTGAGGCCCTGCGTCTTCGACCCAGCAGGGAGCAAGCCTGAACCTCAGCCTCAGGACCTACTTAGCCGTCAATTGGGTTCGCGGGGGTTTCCAGGAGAAGCTGCCAAAAGCCGAGATCCAGCCAGCGCCCAAACTTGAATCCTGCGTGCTTGATCGTTCCGGCGTGCGTGAAGCCGAGCTTCTCGTGTAGCGCAATACTCGCCCCATTGGTGATATCGATGCCGCCAACCATGCAGTGATATTGTTGTGCTTTGGCTGAGGCGATGAGCTGCTGCATGAGCGCCAACCCAATGCTTTTGCCGCGATGGTCTTTATGAATGTACACTGAGTGCTCAACGGTGTACTTATACGCAGGCCATGCGCGAAAGGTGCCGTAGTTTGCAAACCCGAGGAGTTGGCCGTTGTCATCAACCGCGCCGATTACGGGATAGCGTCCTGCTTCTTTGGCTTTGAACCAACCGACCATGCTCTCAGGGGGACGAGGTTTGTAGTCATATAGAGCGGTTGAATTAACAATCGCGTCGTTAAAGATATCAAGGATCATGCTGACGTGGAGATCATACGTGCATGATATGAGCTGCATACGCTTCTCCTGAAGAAAATGCACAGTTAGCCGTTATTCCCTTCGTTCGCCGCGTGTGCGAACTCAAGGTGGTCGTACAACCGGAACATGTCGTAACATGTCCGCTGCATTTTCCTCTGGAGATGTAGAGAATTGTTCGGTATAAGACAATCGACGTCCGGCCAGCGCCTCTGCGAAATGCGTACTCGGCGTAGCATTCGAGCCGTTTAAACCGGGCCACCTGGGCGGGCTTACTGAGGAAGGAGTGCACACCATGCCAATCGAGTTCGGCATTTTCGACCATATCGAGCGGATCCCAGGAGTCTCGTTGCAGCAGCTCTATCGTGATCGTTTGGAGTTCATACAGCTCGCCGAACGCGGCGGTTTCACCGGCTACCACCTTGCCGAGCATCACGGGTCACACCTGTGCATGGCGCCGCAGCAAGCGGTGTTCCTCGCCGCCGTGGCACAGGCGACCGAACGGCTCCGCCTTGGGCCGTTGGTTTTCTGTTTGCCGCTGCACCATCCCTTACGACTCATCGAAGACATCTGCATGCTGGACAACCTGAGTGGGGGTCGGCTCGACGTTGGGATCGGCCGGGGCGTCGGATTTGCGGAGCACTATTTCTTCGGCCACGCTGATACCGAGGCCAGGGAGCGCTTCGACGAGGTTTTGGACATCGTCGTGCAAGGACTGACCACGGGAAAGATCGACAGCTGCAATCGTAAATTCCACGACTTCCCCGAGATCAACCTCTATATGGAGCCGGTTCAGGAACCCTACCCGCCGTTGTGGTATCCGGGCAACCTGGAGTCCGCCGCGCGCCGGGGCCTGAACTTCCTGTTCCCCTTTGCGCGGATCACTAAGCAGATCAGCGAACTCTACCGGCAGATTTGGGCCGAGCACCGTCAGGACCCGGATCGACTTAATCCCCACATGACTAAACCGAAGATCGCCAGTACCCACATGCTCTGCGTGGCCGAGACCGACGACGAAGCGCGGCGTATTGGGCATCGAGCCTGGGAGAAGCTCAAGCATAACATCTGGTCTGTTCATTGGTACGAGCCGAACCTGCTTCCCGAGTTGCCAACCGCTCACTATGAGTTTCTGCAAAAGGCCTTTGGGTCGGGCGCCCGAGCCGAGAAGACCGGCAGTCTTGTGGTCGGCTCGCCAGACACGGTGCGGGCATACTTCACACAGTACACGAGCGAGGGGAATGTCGACTACCTGGTGACCGCCTTCCCCTTCGGCGATATGACGCATGAGGAAGCCATGCGCTCATTGCGCCTGTTCATCGATGAGGTCATACCGGCGGTGCGGAGCATTGGCGATTAGGAGAAAAGGAGCACCTTGTCGCTTAATTCTACGCACTACCGCATCGTTGCCCGGTTACGATGCGGAAGAAACGGAAATGGGACCTCATCGCGGCTCACTCCAGCGCCGGTCGTGCTCCTGTGGTGTCGCGGAAGAGGACGCTGAGCGCCTGATGATGCCAGAGCGTAAGCCACTCACCTCACTGCTTTTCCAGTACTGCCCGTAATGAACTGAACCATTGCGGCATGGCCTCTTTGAGGAGCTTTCTGCAGTTCTCCCGCTCGGTTTCAGGACACTCGAAATTGACCGACCATTCCATGAATGCTCTATTCCCATCAACGATCGGCGTGACGCGTCCTGTTCCCTGGTAATACCTGATGGCTCCAAGTGGACCGCAGGATTCATACGTATAAAAGCGCTCAAGGTCTGAATGCGCAATAAGCCGCTGGCGAATATGTTCGCCGTATTCCACAAAATCACGAATGGCGCCGACAGAGTCGCCTGATTTCTCGTCTTCAATATGACTTTCGGTGACACTTGCCACCCACACCGGATAGCTGTTGAAATCGCGGATGACGGCCCATACCTGGTCAGCCGATTGTTCAAACACGGCGCTATACGTCACTTTCGTCATGCTTCTTCCTCCGTCTCTTAAGGGATTCGGGCTCTATCCGCATTCACGTCCGATTGATGGATACTCCGCCGTCGGCAAGCAATGCGGACCCGGTGGTAAAGCTGGATAGGTCAGAGGCCAGATAAAGTGCGGATTTAGCGATTTCTTCCGGCTGCGCTATTCGTTTGAGCGCATGCAGCCCTTTCACAAAAGCAAGCGCCTCCGGTGTGTTGGCGAAGGTTTGACCCATGGGCGTATCGGTGCCGCCGGGCAACAAGGCATTGACTCGAATGTTCTGTGGCCCGTAGGCGACGGCGAGCACTTGAGTAAGGCCAATAAGTCCAGCTTTACTCGTCGCATACGCGGTCATCGGTGGAAAGGCGGCAGTATAGCCCACAAATGATGAGGTGAAAATCAACGACCCACCGCCGCGTTTCAGCATCGCGGGAATCTGATACTTCGCGCCAAGGAACGCGCTGGTTAAATTGGTGGCCAGGGTGTCATTCCACGAGGACAACGGCAGATCCGATGCTGATACGCTCAAATCGCCAAGCGAACTGGCATTATTGAGGGCAATATCCAGCCCACCAAACTTACTTATTGCCACGTCAACCAACGCTTTGGCATACGCTTCTTCTTTCACGTCACCCGCAAGTGCGACAGCATGCCCGCCAGCTTCAGCAATCTCTGCAGCGAGTGCATTCAGTTCTGGTTGGCGGCGCGCGCCGACAATAATTTTTGCGCCTTCGCGTGCGAAGAGCTTGGCTGTCGCGTATCCAATCTCAGCGCTGGCGCCGGTAATAAGTGCGACCTTCCCCGAGAGTAATATCATGCTTCTGATCCTTCCATGAAAGTTGGTTCTCAGAGTAAGACCCCATCCTTCATGAAATGTGAAAAAAGGAAATTCATCGACTGATGATCCCACCATCTACGGCGATATTTTGCCGAGTGATCCAACGTGCGCCGTGACCGACGAGAAAGACAATTGCTTCGGCTATGTCTTCGGGTTGTCCCAAACGAGCCAGTGGCG
>CAZAYE010000264.1:0-5682 GCA_964489255.1 uncultured Enterobacteriaceae bacterium | reverse complement strand
GTGTGTTTGGCGACTATGCGGAGGACAGCCCGCCCGGAAAGATCATCACGGCGGTGGCGGCGGGCGAAGTGGATATAGCAATTGTCTGGGGGCCGATTGCAGGATACTTCGCCAAAAAACAGTCAGCCTCGCTCACCCTTGTTCCGGTCCCCGCCAATGCTGGTTCGCCTTCCCTGCCTTTTACCTACAGTATTGCCCTGGGCGTACGACGAAAGGACCAGGGACTCAAAGCAAAGCTCGACGAGGTCCTCAAACGCAAAGAACCTGAGATTCGCAAGATCTTGGAGGAATATGGGGTACCGCTGGTACAGGACTGAGTAACGAGGACTGAGGTATGAGTAAGAAAGCACAAAGAACAAGAAGAGACCATCTCATCATTCATTCCTCACTACTCATCACTGTTTGCGCGGTGGCGTTGGGTCTGATGAGTAGTCTGTCCGTCTACGCGCAAGAGAATGGCAACGCGCCGCAGAAGCTCAATCCCTATACCAACAATGCCCAGGCGATTGCTGAAGGGCAGGACCTTTACAAGCAGCTCAACTGTTACGGCTGCCACGGCATGCGTGGTGGCGGCGGAATGGGACCGAACTTGACTGACGAAACTTGGCAGACCGGTGATGGCTCAGATACCAATTTGATGGCGCAGGTCCGAGACGGGAAAGGGAACATGCCGGCATTTAAAGACGTGATTACTGACGATCAAGCATGGAAGATCATTGCCTTCGTCCGCTCTCTCTATAAAGGCGCCCCAGAGGCAGTAAAATGGTAGTTTCAAGTTCCAGGCTTAAAAGCCTTTTGGAGGGTGGGCAGGGCCACCCTCCAGGCTAAATCAACTTCACATCTCGCGCGAACCGCTCCATCATTGCCGCCATTTCTTCGTAACTACGAGCGAAGTTAAAGAAGGCCAGGTAAAGATAGGTTGCTCCCAGTTCCTGATAGCGTGGGATGTCATCGACCATCGCCTCAGGTCGTTTCCCGCGCGGTGAGACACAGAGCGTGACTTTGGAGAGATCGCGTCCGGCTTTGGCAGCCTTTTCTTTCAGCTTGTCCAGGCGCTCGGCGAATTCTTGCGGACTGAACACCACCGCTGCCCAACCGTCCCCATACTCTACCACCCGCCGTAAGGCCGGGCCGGTATGACCGCCCACCCAGATCGGTGGGTGGGGTTGCTGCACAGGGCGAGGTTCGCAGCGGACGTCGGAAAAATTATAGAAGCGGCCGGAGAAGTGCGGATTTTCACTCGTCCATAACTCTTTCATCACCGCCACGCTTTCATCGCTGAGCGCACCACGTTCAGCAAACAACGCGTTCAGCACCTTGAACTCCTCTGCCATCCAACCCACGCCGACCCCGAAGATCACACGGCCACCCGATAACACGTCGAGCGTGGCGACAGTCTTGGCCGTGACGACGGCATGACGATGGGGTAGGACCAACACCGCCGTGCCTAAACGCACCTTATTGGTGCAAGCGGCGACGAAGCTCAGTACGCTGAGCGGCTCCAGTAACGGCTCTTTGGGGTTCAGCGGGAAAGAGCCGTTGGGGCTATAGGGATAGGGGGAGGCAATATGAGTTGGAGTGACAATATGGTCGCCAACCCAAACGGAATCAAAACCCAAGGCCTCAGCAGCCTGGGCAGTCGTGCGAATATTGCTGAGCACGTCCCCGCGGGCAAGCGGACCAATGTGAGGTAAGAAAGCACCGTATTGCATGAATTTCCCTCCTAGGGTTTCGACTAGCATATCCACCCAGAAACGCCAACACGCGGGAGGATACTGTTTCTTCATCAGTTTTCAGGGAAGAGACCGTCCTTCGTTCTTGTCATCCTTAGGCATTTATGTCATAGGGGTAATGTCCTTTATGCTTCGGGACCTATGCCCAGGAGAGATTTGTATGGCCTACCTTAGTACAGTGGACTTCTTCGAAGACAAGAATTTTCTTGATCGCTGGCAGCGCACCCTGAAGGGTGAACTCGACCTGAGCTGGATGCAGGCAAAGACCGAAAAAATTACCGCGACAGCCGAAAATGCGCGCCGCGGACTAACCTTCCGTGACCTGGATAAAGGCGAGTATGGTTTCACCGAGATGCCAGAACTCGTGCGTCAGAATCGCAGCTTCGCTCCGCGCGGTGCCGAGTTGCCCGATGGGTTACCGGACCTGCAGCCAGCCGTGAGCCAGAAAAGCGAGGTATGGGCCTACAACACTGAAGGATACTACGAAGAAGCAATGACCCGGCAGTGGAACGCAACGGTGGATGTTCCCTGGTATGAGCTTGCCAAGTACGAGTTGCCAGATGAAATTAGTCGGGCGTACGCGCAGCTTCTGACCTTCCTCACCGAAGTTGAGATGGTTGCTACTGATGTTCCAGCTGAGTGGATAGGCAAGCTCAATAACAACTTTGTAGAAGTGAAGAACTTCATGGCCACCCAGGTCGTGGACGAAGCGCGCCACACCGAGGTCTTCCGCAAGCGCGCGCTCACCACTGGCTATGGGCTCATGAAAGCAAGCCCACAGAATGAGTTGGGACTCAAGTTGATCCGTGACTCCGACTCATTTGCCGAGATGTCCTTGGCGCTCCATTTGGCCGGCGAAGGGTTCGTACTCACCTTGTTTCGCTTCAGTGAGTACATCTCTCCCACCGAGGTGGACAAAAAAATGTTCCGCTTGGTGATGCAGGACGAGGCACGGCACGTCGGCTACGGGGTGCAGCACCTTAAGTGGGTCATGCGTCATTTCCCGGAAAAACGTGAGGTGATTCATAAGCACTTAGACGAGGTAGAAAACCTGCTCTTCGGCGGCGGATATGCGGTTGAGGTGACCGAGCCATTCATCATTCTCGCCGGCAAAGGGCTGAAGAAAGAAAACCTCGAACAGGGCACCAAGATCACCGCGCTTTTCCAGCTGAAACAAATCGAAGAGTACTTCGAGCGCCTCGACAAATGCGGTCTGGAGGAGCGGCGCAAGATGAGCAAATTGCATAACGCGCTGGAATTGACCCGCGCCTCATTGCAAGAAGCGGGCGTACGCGTGTAAGAGGTTTCTTGTCGGTAACCTCACGGTGAGAATCTCTAGCATTTGAGTAGGGGCGGTGCGCGCACCGCCCCTACCTTTTCAGATTGTATTCTATGGCATTCTATCTTGAGAAAGACTTCTTCGAAGACGTCGAACTCTTCAACCTCGTGGGAAAAGTGATGAGCGGTGACCTTACGCTCCATTGGTACGAGGCCAAAACCGAGCGTGTGCGAGTCTCCCCGCAAGATCCGATTCGAGGTCTGACGTATCAGGACTGCAATACTGGGTCCTACGGGTATGATCGCTTACCCGAGTTGATTCGTAATAACTACAGTATGGCTCCGCGCGGGTCTGAACTGTGGGGAAAGTTGCCTGACCTCGGCTACACGGTCAATCGCAAGAGCGACGTGTGGTCCGATAATGTCGCGGTCTTGTACGAAGAGGCCAAAGCGCGTCGTTGGGCACCGGCAGTAGACCTCCCTTGGGCAGACCTCGCTGCAGTACCACTCCCCGAGGTTATAGAGGCGGCAATAACGCAGCTTTGTACTTTTCTGCAAGAGTGCGCCACTGTGGCGATGGGCCTCTCGTCCCACTGGATTTATGCAATCAACCAGGAGTTCATCGAACTCAAGAGCTACCTCTCTGCTCAGATCCTCGACCAAGCTCGACATATTGAAGCCTTCCGTAAACGAGCCCTTGCTGGTGGGCAAGGGCTCAAGCGGGCCAGTGTCACGGCTGAGCAGGCGCTCAAGGAAATGCTGAGCGTTGAAACCTACCCCGCAGCCTCGGTTGCCGGCAACCTGATGCTTGGGAGTTTTCTTCTTGGCCTCTACCGCCATGTCGCTGCCGTTGCACCTTCTACTCCCGATTCCCGACTCTTTCGGCTCACCATGCAAGACGCAGCCCGTATGGTCGCGTATGGCAGCGGCAATCTTCGTTATCACCTTACGCATCAGCCTCACCGCGTTGCCTTTTTACACGACTACTTAGACACGGCTGAACATTGCCTCTTGGGGCTGGTCGGCAGTCAGGAGTGCCTCGAACCACTAGTTGTCCTCTCTGGAGGTGGGACCTCCGCGGATCAGGTGCAGGCTGGATGTCAGCGCGTTGCACGTTTCCTCGCTCAGACTGTGACTGAGTACCTGAAGCGGTGTGAGCGCGCCGGCCTCGTCAACCGTTCTGAACGCAGTCGCTTGCCGCAGTATCTGAAACGATTGGGAATCTAAATCAGGCGTAGGGGCGAAGCATTTGCTGGCATGACGGAAGAGGCGCAAGTTCGCGTACGCAAATGCTTCGCCCCTACCTACGCCCTTTCCTCTCGCTTGTCCTCTCTTTCCTTCCCGTGTACCATCCAGGGCATGCCATCGGGCTTTCATACGCCCTTTCGTCACCTAAAGAAGACGCTCAAGCTTTCCGAAACTCGGCCTGCGGCCGTAAACCCCGCGCCTCCCTCTCTCCCAAAGGGGCGTGAAGGCACGCAGGCTGAGGAGGATCTTTTTTGGCGTGAGATGCAAGACGTCACCCCCCTGAAGAAAGACGGGCAGGAACGTGTGAGTGGCCCCCCGCCGGCGCTGGTGAGACATTCACAATCAGAAGAAGCCGAAGCCTTGGCCGAATTGTACGATTTAGTAGCCGGTCGCGCTGGATTTGACATTACTGACACCGATGAGTACATGGAAGGTTGTGTCAGCGGGCTGGACACTCGTCTCGTGCGCAAACTCCGGCAAGGTGACTTTTCTCGTCAGGCTGCACTCGATCTCCACGGCATGACAGTGGATGAAGCCCAAGCCGAAGTTGAGCAATTCCTCCTGAAAGCGGTGCGCGCTGGGTTACGCTGTGTGCTCCTCATCCATGGCCGTGGTCGGAATTCGCCTGGCCAGATGCCTGTCCTCAAAGATCGCCTGAAGCAGTGGTTAACCCGCACGAAACTGGCCAAGATAATTTTGGCTTTCACAACTGCCCGACCCCACGATGGTGGACCGGGCGCATTGTATGTGTTGTTGCGACGGGAGCACGACCGGAAAAGGCTTCCCGTCGTAGTCCTCGAAGGGGCAAAGCGGTAAGCAGAAGGCGAGGTGCGCATGAGCGGGTCCGTGAATCCACCTGTCCCTCGATTGGTCTATGTTGGTCCAAACGGCAATATTTTTACGCTGGTCCCGGCCGAAGGCCGCGTACAACAACTGACTTGGAGTTGGGAGGAAGACGGGGCGAACCGTCCCGATGCTGCTCACCTCATCCACGCCTGGCCCACGTGGTCCAAGGACGGGAGCCGAGTTGCCTACTTCGGTCTGCATGAAACCGAGGACCCACAACGCGAAGCCAGTTTATATGTCGTCACAGCCGATGGGATCGAATCGTGGGAGTTGGCTGGTCTGTCCGGGGGGATGCCAATTTACGGCAACTGGTCCCCGAGAGCTGATGTCTTTGCTACGCTGGTCCAACGCGGCGAACGGCACTTGTCACTAGAAGTCGCTTCGTTGGCTCAGCCAGGGAAGACAATCCCTTTGCTAAGTGGAGCACCACTCTTCTGGTCTTGGTCACCGCGAGGCGATCTCATTGCTGTACATGTCGGGGGGAGCCACCAGGCGGCAACGGCTGCGCGAGTCCTCGTCCTTGAGGCAACCTCTGGAAAGATCGTGCGTAAAGTATCAGACCATCCCGGTGAGTTTC
>CAZAYE010000263.1:0-5685 GCA_964489255.1 uncultured Enterobacteriaceae bacterium | reverse complement strand
CAAAAATGATGTCATCATACACGATCACCGTCTGCTCCCCGGCTTTGTCTGTGGGGTGCATAACCAAGCGCGTAGGAATCAGTTTCCCACTCATTGTCTTATAGTCGGAAAAGGTCAATTCCCGGACCAACGCGCCGTCCTCATCGTAGTAACGATGCCACGTCGGCATTCGGTCAGCCTGACGCACCTCCATGACGATCTTGCCCCACACCACTGCCGCTTCCGGTTTGGGCGTCAGCGTATACTCGTACACCTCCGCCCCGTTGCGCTCTCCTTCAAAAGAGGTGGTAATAACGTAGTCATGAATAAGGCGGCTCCCCTTCACCAGATCATCGTTGGTGAAGTGACTCCCCATCCAGGAAGCCATCAGCATTGAAGTCGGAACCTTGATCGTCCGGTTCACCTTCGGCAGGTAGTTCCAGATGTTATTGCCTAATTTCAGTGTGGCGGTGCCCGCCTCTTTCTGCGGTTCGATGATGCGGATGAGCGCTTCTTGGGTCCCGCGCGACCAGATTCGTATGGCAAGCGTGCGCCGCCAGTTTTCGGTAGAAATCTCCATCCTCACCCTGCCGGCGCTGGACTTGTCGCGCAAAAGCTGATCTACCTCATCAACGATTTCCCGTGCTCGTTGATCGTCCATCGCCAAAGACGGCCGACTAAGGAGCAAGCACGTCATACCTAGGAGCAACGCCGCACCGCTTTTCTGCCACCGCATGAGGCGACATACTACCTGCACGAACAAGAAAAGCAAGAAAGAAGCTGCAGGTGTTCCCGGGCCTGGGTAATGACTTTTTTCTCCACGCGCGTGTGGAAGCGGGTGAGTCCGGAACGGGAGGCTGGGCACGCAGTGCCCAACCCTAGCAGCGTTGGGCTAGGCTCGGAGTCATGGAGGGTGGTAGGGAACACACCCTTGACAATCAGCTTGGGGAACCATAGAGCTTGAGGGCTCAATAACGGGACGTATGGGAGGACCGAATGCCGAGGTATGCCGTGGGGATGAACGCCCGCATTGTTGCAACTGGCTCCTTCCTTCCTCAGCGGGTTATCACTAACGCTGAAATTCCCGGTTTAGCAGGGGCAGAGGAGCACATTCGCCGCCTTTTGGGAGCCGTTGAGCGCCGTGCCGCGGCTGACAATGAGGCGTGTTCGGACCTCATCGCCCGCGCGGCGCAGCGTATCCTGGCCGACGCCCACTGTTCCCCCTTGGACCTCGATCGCATCATTGTCAGTACTACCCCGGGCGATTTCGTTGAGCCTTCCACCGCCTGTATCGTCCAGGCCAAGATCGGAGCCCGCTGCCCGGCCATCGATATCGGCAGCTCTTGTGTGGGGTGGGTAGCGGGAATGGACTACGCCATCAAATGCCTCGCCGCCGGGGAGCAACGGATTCTGGTGATGGCCGGAACCGTGGTTTCACACGGGACAGTGTTTAAGAACCCCTTGCACCGTGCCATCTTTGGGGACGGAGCTGGAGGGGTGTTGGTCGAGGCGGATCCGCACGGAAGGTTCTTAGCCTGGCGCCTGTGGACCGATGGGCATTACTACGACGTGATCAATATGCCTCACCCAGGCTCTCTCCATCCTGTCGGGATCCCTCCGGAATACAAAGGCTACTTTTTTATGGGATCACGAGAAGTGATATTTGAGGTGCTACGCACCAACATCACCTCAGTCGTCGAAGGTGCGTTGGCCGAAGCCGGACTGGGCAGAGACGATATTGATATCGCCTTTATCCATCAGCCAAGTAAGCCGATTTTCGAGATGGCGGTCAAAATTCTGGGGATCCCGCGTGCGCGGGTCGTTGAGGACTACGCACGGTACGGGAATACGATATCAGCAGAGCTTCCCATCTCCTTTGACGAAAACGTGCGCAACGGGCGAGTTAAACGAGGAGATAAAGTCCTGCTGGTGACCTATGGAGCGGGATTTAGCGGCGGGGTCCTGGTGTTTGAGTATTGATAACATCTAACAAAACGGCTCGGGTGCGCTTTCGTCATTATGAGCGCAGCATGGTGACTGACAACATTAGCCATCTCTTTTCCTGGGCCCTTACGGCGCCCTCTGGCAAAAACCGCTTGAGCGTCGGTAATCGCCCCGGCTCGATCCAAGGCCGCAGGAGAGCGAACGTCGCCCCATCCAGACAGACCACAAGCACTTTATCGCTCACCGCTCATCCCGTTCTTCATTTTCTTCCTACCTTTGGCAAGTCGTACCAAAAAGCACAGGCTTTCCTGTCTCGCAGCTTCCAGGGGAAGAGAACAAACTTCATCAAGCCTGTCCATACCAGGGTTGGAGTCTTCAATTGCTCGAATTTTCGCGCCGATTTGATCACGTAGCCGTCCTTGAGGTTGCAGAACTTTTTCCCTTCCTTCTTCCCCAATTTCCTCAGGGCTAATACAAACCATCCTTCTTCGGTGGCATAATACCGCTCATCAAATCCGCCGACCTTCTCGAATGTCGCTTTGTGCGTGTAGATCAAGCCAGTGCTCATACCAGATACCCGCCGTACGACATCATTGATGCTCTCCCACAGCATTGCCAACGAGAGCGCCTTATCGAGATAGATTTTGGCTACACCACCGCCAATATACTTGCCGGAACCCATTGCCTCATACACGAGCGTCAGGAGATTAGGAGAGATGTGATCGTCCGCATCCAGGAAGGCGACGATCTCGCCGCGCGCCGCACGCCCGCCGGCATTGCGCGCTGCGGCGATTTGATTTTTCCCGGCAAAGACTACGCGCGCGCCGTGTTCTCGGGCGACATGCTCGGTCCGGTCTGTCGAGTTGTTATTCACCACAATGATCTCCACAGAAAACGGATGATTTTTCTGATACTCGCCAACGGCTTGCTTGACATTCTCTATGGTCGGCCCCAAATACTTCTCTTCATTGTACGCTGGGATGATGACTGAGATTTTGGGGCTGGGTTCAATCTGTTCACGCATAGCCATGATACATGTTATCCTTCCTTCGTTCAGAGCGTCGCATCCGGCATCTTTCTCATGATGCCAGGGTTTCTTTTCGGCGCCATGACACTCAAGAGTCTTGCTCCTGCTTGAGCTTATAGAGGCGCGGTTGTGCGCGTCTGCTCCGGAGAGCGACCCTTCGCTAGCGAAGGGCTGCAGGTTTTCGCTGCTCCACGAGCATGCGCATACCGTGTTTAGGTCGCAACGTGACCAGGGGTTGTACTGCAACGGGGTGACCAGGCACGAGCCGCAGTCGCCATCGTTGGGCGAGCGTAGCGATGAGCAACACTCCCTCCATCCACGCAAACGCTTCGCCGATACACTGGTGAGATCCGCCACCGAAGGGAAAGTAAGAGTATTTCGGGCGTTCGGCTTGGGCTTCAGGCGTCCATCGTGGTGGGTCAAAGACGGAAGGATTGGGGAAATAACGCGGATCGCGCTGTGTGACGTAAGGGCTCATGATCAGCAGAGAGTTCGCCGGGATACGGTAGGGTGGGATTTCATAATCTTCGAGTGCTCGACGGCCGATCGCCCACACTGGCGGATAAAGACGCAGGGACTCGGCAAAAACCATGCGAGTGTAGTGCAATTGCGAGACGTCGTTCACGGTGGGGAGTCTACCAGCCAACACGGAATCGATTTCAGCGTGAAACTCCGCCTCAGCCTCAGGATTTTGCGAGAGGAGATACCAAGTCCATGTCAGCGCGGTGGCCATTGTTTCATGCCCGCCGAGAAAGTGGGTGATCGCCTCATCTCGCACCTGCTTCTCTGTCATGCCGCTTCCGTCACCTTCCTGATCCCGGGCCAGCAGCAGCAATGAGAGCAAATCTCCTCTGTCTTCGCCACTGGCCCGGCGCTCGTTGATCATCCGGTGGATTGTAGTGTCCAAGCGCCCCAGCGCTTCCTGTAGACGGCGGTTACTGGGGAGGGGGAGTCTACTCAGCAGGTCATAAAAGGGCGATATGATCCTCGGCGCTCCCTCCATGACAATAGTAGTCAGGGCAGCTTCAAGCTCGGTCGCCTCCGTCTCAACCTCAGCGTCAAAGAGCGCCTTTCCGACGATCGCTAAAGTCAGGTGCATCATTTCCTGCGCAACATCTAGAGCTACACCGTCCCGCCAGCGTTCCCGGGTCTGCACGGCATACTCTACCATGCTGGCTCCATAGGTGGAGACGCGCTGGCGGTGAAAGGCAGGCTGCACGAGCCGCCGCTGGCGACGGTGAAGGTTGCCCTCGCTCGTCATCAGCCCTTCGCCAAGAAAGACCTTCACGCGCTCCACCTCCCGACCTTTAGTGAAATTCCGTTGGTGCGTCACAAACACATCTTGGATGTAGTCGGGATGGTTCAGGAGGAAAATATCCTGCGATCCGACTCTTCTGAAAGAAACGAGATCGCCATAGTCGCGGACAGCCTTCTGTAAGAAGCTAAGCGGGTCGCGGCGAAAGGTAAACAGGGTAAAGAGATGACCAACGAATGGCCTCCCCTTCGGTCCGGGAGGAAAGGTATAGGTCGTTGTGTGTCTTTCCCTCGCTTCGGCATAGTTAGCAAGCATCGACTGCTCCTCCTCTCATCCGGGACACAGCGAAGTGTTGCTATGGTGGCATCCTACCACCTTTGTCAGTTGGTCGACATGCTCTGAAGTAAAAATCGTATAAGGAAGCCTCAGTGCGGCCGACTCTCTTCCGCAAAAAAATAGCGAGATCTCATTCTTCTGAGTGTGGCTAAAGAAATGGCTGAGCTGCTTTAATCTCGAGGTCAACCTTGCGACCGAGAAAGTTGCCTGTTATCCCCATCACCGCTCTCTAGCGCGTGAGGATGTTCAATCCAGCGTCGAAAACGCCGAAACGCTCTCATGGCCCTTTTGGCAGGCACCACTCGGCCATCCACCTGAAACGCCACATACACTGTGGGCCGAATTTCAATTTTATCGCCGACGACAACGGGTCGCTTACTGATTCCTCCGACACTGAGCAGCATAGCCGTCCCCATATGCGAGGGGAGGTGAAAGGCCAGATCTTTAAACCCCAGACTGGTGATCTGCGTCGTCCCAATCACCCTTCTTCTCACCCAAGAGCGGCTGGCGACAAAACGTACGACGCGCCGACGGAGAAAGCCGAACGGCAGCCACCGGCCGAGTTGGTTTAGCCTCCGCAGGTTCTCCTGTTCTTGCCGAACCGCCTCACTGGCTTTGGTTGCCAATTCTGTACAGATTTCCTTCAGCGACTTCTTATTGGCCTCGGTAATAACCACGACCGGCGTGACACTTTCATCGGCAGCGACTGAAACCCCGATATCGATCGACGAGGGCTTGATGATTTTATAGCCAGCTACCATGTAGTTGAGCCAGGGCTCCTGCTCGACGGTCTGAGCGACAGCTTTGATGATCAAGTGCAGGTGGGTTAATGGTACCCCGTATTTTTTCCTATACTCCTGACGGAAGGCTTCGGCGGCCGACATGTCGAGCAGCATCACAGCAGAACTGTCCGGCCGCCGGGCTGCGCCAAGTACATCCATCAAGACCCGTTGGCCGTAATCTACGCGGATAACCTGGTCACCTTTTTGGCGAAACATAGAAAAACCCACGGCTCATATCCAAATTTCGTGCGCTCCTGGGATCCCCCTCACCCGCAGCCGCTTGCGCGTCTGCTGCCCTCTCCCCCGTTAACGGGGGAGAGGGCGAGAGTGAGGCCGCTGCTCAGCGCGAGGGCGTGCGGAAC
>CAZAYE010000262.1:0-5694 GCA_964489255.1 uncultured Enterobacteriaceae bacterium | reverse complement strand
TGACTCAGATACGAAGGGGAAGGAGGAGAGGGAGATTGCGCCAGCGCCACCGGGGAGGTGGTGCCAAGGTGTTCGCTCACGCAGCCGGCGAGCAACACCCCCGGAGTGGAGCCAATCTCCTGCATAACCATAAGTGCTCGGTCCGCCTCTCGTCTCCCAGACGGCACCTCCCCACGTAAGTCATAGAGGAGGGCAAGGCCCCAGTGCGATAGGGCTTGGGGGATGCGGTTGCCGTGTTGGACAGCGATGGTTGCGGCCTTGTCCAAAGCCTCAATCCCTTGATCGAAATCGCCAAGAAACCCTCGGCAAACGCCAGCAATTGCCAGGCACTGAACGTAGGGAGAGGCAACGAACCCTAGCTGTTCATTGAGCAAACCATGGTGGTGGAGGAGAGCAAGCCCTTCTTCCGCAACCTGGAGGCCCTCACGGAATCGTCCAGCGGTCCACAGTAAATGCGCCAGCGGACCGCAGGTGATGACTCGCAAATGAGCGTCGTTGAGGGAGTCTGCCAGGTGCCTGGCGGTGTTGGCGTGGGTCAGACCTGATCGTGGTCGCCCCCAGAGAACGTAGGCAACGGCAAGAGTAGCGTGCAGCTCGACCAGGAGACGGGAGTCGTTGAGACGTTGACACACCGCTTCGGCAGCCTCGAACTGCGTGCGTGTCGGCCCATCGTCATTCCCCTGGCGCGAGAGCACGTTGATGAGATGCAATCGCATACGTACCTCGCGCCGGTCTCGTTCTGGGCTCGGCGGAAGGGTAGTGAGCAGGCGTAGATGTTCCTCCCAAAAGTGTAACGCATCGATGTCGGCATACAGGTCAAAGGCACGCTGACCGGCAAGGTCGAGATAGTGCAGAGCCTTGTCGGTGTTGGCGCTACGGCTGTAGTGATAGGCAAGCAAAGTGACGTGTTCTGCCAGCCGGTCGCCATAGAGTGCTTCGATTGCCGCCCCAACGGTTTCATGCAGGAGCGTGCGTCGTTCGTGCAAGAGTTCGTGGTAGGCGACCTCCTGCGTGAGGGCATGCTTAAAAGTGTAAACGGAGTCTGGATACACGGCGGTCTCATGGAGCAATTCGCGCGTCTGAAGTGTATGAAGAGCTTGATCCAGTTCGGCCTCGGTGAGACCCGCGACCCGTGCTAACAATGGGCGTGGAACCTCTCGCCCGATCACCGCAGCGGTTTGTAATACTTCCTTGAGCGATGGGGGGAGACGGTCGAGACGACTGGCGAGCACACTATGGACAGTGGCCGGGAGAGTCCACTCAGATATCGGACGCGCCAGTACGTAGGCTCCGGGCTGTCCCAGTAAGATACCGGTTTCGACGAGGCTTTGGACGATCTCCTCAAGGAAAAAAGGATTCCCACCGCTCTGCTCGCACGCCAGCGACGCTAAGGGGGCGACCGTCGGATCTGTTCCTACCAGGACAGTGAACAAGGAAGTGATAAGATCCCGCTGCAGGGGGGCGATCTGTAGGCGGTGCGCAAACGATTGTTCTTCCCAAGGATAACGAGCGCCGGGTCGGTAGGTGCCCAACAGGACCACTGGCAGAGCCGCGAGGCTGGTAGTCAAACTGTGCAGGAACGCCAGGCTGCGAGTATCAAGCCAGTGCAAATCCTCAACAACCAGCGCCACCGGTTGGCGGTGGCTTTGCAGGGCGATCAGTCGTCTCATCGCGTCGAGAATCTTTTGTAACCTTGCCTCAGCAGGGAGGTTGGCGGTTTGCGGGTCACCACTGTCAAGGCCAAAAAGTTCAAGTAACACCGGAACGCATGCCGTCAGAGAGGCATCGACAGCCGCGAGTTTGCTGTGAAGCCGGTTGCGATAGACCTCAGGGGCATCCTGGTCGCTCAGCTCGCAGTAGCGTTTGAGCATCTCGATGAGCGGAAGGTATGCCCGAGTCTTCCCGTACGGGAAGGCGGTTCCTTCGATGAGTAGATAATTCAGCGCACGCAAAGTCGGTTTGAGTTCTTCGAGCAGGCGTGACTTCCCTACCCCTGCTTCTCCCACTAAGCATACCACTTGTCCTCGGCCAGAACTGGCAAGGGAAAGGAGTTCATGTAACTGGGTTAATTCGCGCGTCCGGCCAACAAAGGGGGTGAGACCTTGGGTTGCCCGGGCGGCTAGGCGCGAACGCGACGTACTTGGCCCGAGGAGTTCATAGGTCTCAAGTGGTTCTTTAACACCTTTGACTTTTACTGGGCCCCGAGCGGCCAGGCGAAAAAAGTCGCGGGCAAGACGATAAGTGTAGACTGTCACCAAGGTCGAACCTGGGGTGGCGAGCGATTCCATGCGCGCCGCCAAGCCGACTGCGTGCCCAACCGCGGAATAATCCATGTAGAGGTTATTGCTGATGGTGCGCACGACGACCTCGCCAGTGTTGAGGCCGACACGGATCTGCAGCGAGATACCGTGGTGCTCTCGTAATTCGACGGCATAACGACCGACCCCATCATGCATCAGCAGTGCCGCATAGAGGGCGCGTTGGGCGTGATCTTCGAGGGCGAGTGGGGCCCCGAAGAGCGCCATGATGCCGTCGCCGAGGATGCGGTTGACGGTGCCCTCAACGCGATGAACGGCCTCCATCATCCGTTGCAGACACGGATCAATAAGCTGCTTGGCTTCCTCAGGATCAAGGCGTTCCATAATGTCCATGGAACCTTTGATGTCTGAGAAGAGAACAGTGACGATTTTCCGTTCGCCTTCAAGAGCGGTCTTACTAGAGAGAATACGATTGGCGAGGTGGAGAGGAGTGTAGAGAATAGGTCCAGAGTCCGGAGGCTGGAGGCCGGATAAGAGGACTTGAGACTTGGGACTCGGGACTTGGGACTGAGAGGGTGGAGGCTGGGTGGCGAGGGACGTGCCGCATTCGCTGCAGAATTTTTTGCCAGCTAGGGCTGGCGTGCCACAACCTGGGCAGGAGAGGGTGAGGCGAAGACCACACTCCTCGCAGAACTTCGCTCCAACGGGATTGGTTATCCCGCATTTGGCACACTGCATGACCAGGCCCTTTCCTCTTTATATCGAAAGAGAGGAGCTTGGAGGACCAGCAGGAGCGACCCTATCACGCAGGCCGTCATCCCAAATCTGTTTGACCATGTGTCTGCCTTTTCTGGTACCAAGGCTGCACATGGTCTATCGGTCGAATTTCGGAAGAGTTAAATCAGCATGACATCTTTCATTTTAAGAGTGAGCGCGGTTGAGGAACTGAGTCACGATCTCGGCGACACGTTGAGGTTGTTCGAGCAGTAAGGCGTGGGCAGCGCCAGGGATCAGCATGACCTCGGAGTCAGGGATACCGCTCTTGAACACTTCAGCCAAAGCTGGCGGTGCCAGTTTGTCTTCGCTCGCCCACACAACAAGAGTTGGGACTTTGACCCGGAACAGGCGGTCTTTCAGGCGCGGATTGTACAGATAGGGCGGTTTCCAACCCAAGCGGGCGCCAACCAGCTGCGCTTTATAAAAAAGCAGGTAGGCGTCAGGAGCCATCTGGTCGGACACGGCGGCCATGGCTAACTCAGAGTTGGGGTCGCGAAAGAGCAGTTCGCGCGCCTCGTGCTGTCCGCCCTCGGCTTTAGGGGTAACCGCATAGAAGAAGTTGCCAATACGTGCCTGTGGGGTGGAGATGCCCAACGGATCAATGAGCACGAGCTTGCCCAAACGCTGGGAGTAACGAGTAGCGAACTCGGTTGCGACCCAACCACCCAGAGAAGTGCCAACCAGATGCACTTTGTCCAACTTGAGTGTGTCGATGACATCGAGACAAAAGAACACAGCATCTTCAATGGCTTCGAGGTCATCAAACCCCTCGCTCTCCGCATAACCAGGCAAGGCCGGCGCGCAGAACGAGGAAGATGCAGCCAAGGCCTCATGAAAGGTGATAAAACCAGCGTTGGCAGGGAGGCTATGAACGTCAGCAACAAGTCCATGCAGGTACAACAGTGGGGCACCATTGCCGCCGCGCAGAAGCTGGATTTTTTTGCCTCGGATGGTGAGGGTGTCGGTTTGTAAGGCCATGAGGGAATTCCTGTTGATAGGTACGAGTAACGGAGTGAAGACCTGCTACGCGTGCGCTTCTTCCTGCTGCGCTTTCACCCCAGGCAGAGCACTGAATTCCGCTTCGGCGTATTTGCGCACGTAGGGGAACACGTCGGTGGAGAGGAGTTTCATATTCTTGCGCGTGAGGTGATCGGGTAAGCTTCCGAACTGGGGCAACGCGAGGATGTGGCCGACTTTGAACTCGAGCACGTATTTGAGCAACTGTTCGCGCACGGTCTGTGGGCTGCCGATCAGAACTGAGCCGCCAGCCTCAACGTCATCCCAACTGCGGGCGTGACCCAATTGCCAGTTCGCTGGCGCCTTGGCACCTCCGGGCGCGCTGATTTCTTGCATCCGCTGTAAGGATTTCAGCGATGTGTAGCCCGGCGGCATCCACGTGCGGCCTTTGCCGGCAAAGCCTTTGATTAACTTGTCGATGAAGTACCAGATATGTTCCTCTGCTTCTTCACGGGCTTTCTGATCAGTCTCAGCGACATAGAGCGGCACCAGCCAGCCCAGTGACTCCGGGTTGTAGGGTTTGCCCGTTCGGTCTACAGCCTGGCGGAAATAGGCCGCATTCTGGCGAAACGACTCGACATGGGCGTAGGTGAGCGCCGCGTAGATGAAGCCACGCTCGGCGACGAAGTCCATGGTTTCGACGCTGCCTGCGCCCGGAATCCATACCGGTGGATGTGGTTTTTGTACCGGACGTGGCCAAGGATTAACGTATTGGAATTGAAAGTGTCTGCCGTCCCAGGAGAACGGTCCGGGGTCGCTCCAGGCCTTGATGATCAGATCTGTCGCCTCACGAAACCGTTCACGGGCAAAAGTGGGATTAATATTGTATGAATAATATTCTGGTCCGCCACCAACGACAAAGCCCGCGTCAAACCTGCCGCGAAACATATTGTCGAGCATGGCGAACTCTTCTGCAATCTTCAGTGGCACTTCGTAGAGCGGGAGTCCGTTGCCCAGCACCATGACGCGAGCCTTCTGGATGCGCTGCGAAAGGGCAGCGGCAATCAAATTCGGAGAGGGCATGAGGCCATAGGCGTTCTGGTGATGTTCGTTGATGACCACGCCATCAAAGCCCAATTCGTCTGCATACGCGAGTTGATTGATGTAGCGATGATACACCTCAGGGCCACGCTCAGGGTCGAAAAGTGCGTTCGGGCAGGTGACCCAGGCAGTGTCATACTTCTCTTCGAAGTCGTTTGGCAAATGAGGCCACGGCATCAGATGGAACATCCAGAATTTCATGATTTTCTCCCTGAGTGAGCGTTCGGCCGTGATGTACCATAGAGACTCTCAGTTGCAAAGAGGCGAAGCAGATGCGTTCGTCCTTCGACAAGCTCAGGACGAACGGGAAAAAGGGGCTTCGTCGAGTGACCGTTCATGCTGAGCCCGTCGAAGCATGAACCTACCACTGGTTTCTCTCATACGCCCGAGCTAGAATCCGCGAGACAATTTCATCACAAGGGAGGGTCGAGAATGGGTCAGATTCCGGCTGATCTGCTTGAATTCATGGAAACTCTACGAGTTCCACAAGGCGTCAACCCAGCGGAGATGCTGCAACGGCACGACGCGCTCATGAATGGGAACCCACCGCCGGTTGCTGCAGTCCACGATGGTGTTCTGTTGCGCGAAATCTCAGGCTGGC
>CAZAYE010000261.1:0-5701 GCA_964489255.1 uncultured Enterobacteriaceae bacterium | reverse complement strand
CCAAGGCGGAGCGGGAGTTGGACTGGCACCCACGCACGACATTCAGCGACCTGGTGGTAGAAATGGTGCAGGCGGATCTGGCGGCCTGCCAGGAAGGCGTGGGGCAGCGTGTGACGCACGGGGACGGGTGAGAGGCACGCATCAAACGGAGACTGGTTTACGAACTGCGTCTGGGTAATTTCGAAGCCCGACGGAACCTTGGGCGTGCCCGGAAAGACCGTGCAGTGGGGCATCACAGCTTCTCATGAGTGTTTCTAGCGTATTGTTGCGCAATGTGACCACCCTCGTTGCTGCGCAGGCGGCGATCAAGGTACTCAATTTTGCCGTGTCGATCGCCATGGTACGCTATCTGGGGACATGGGAACTGGGTCGATACTCCTACATCATAGCCTTTGCCTACCCATTCGGTGCCATTGCGGACTTTGGGCTGGCCACTTTGGCTATCCGGGAAATCAGTCGGGACCGCGATCGAGAGGCAGAAGTAGCGGCCGTGCTCCGGCGCACGATGTCCCTCCTCGCCGGCATGGCAAGCTTCGCCATGGTGGGGTCAGCAGTCTTGACCCAGCATGACGTCGCGACAACGGTAGGCCTCATCTTGGTCGGCATGACGAACCTGCTCTCGGCCGCCACCACCCCTGCATTGGTCGTCCTGACGGCCCGTGAAGACTTGCATCTCCTGTCGCTATATCGCGTAGTGGCCTCCGCCATTGGAGCTATAGCGATCCTAATCGTCTTGTTCTGCGGTGGTACTTCACTCGCACTGCTCATGGCAGGGACGGGGGTCAACGGGGTCATGCTCGTCCTGGCGCGTGTTCTTGTGAGGCTGGCACCTGCTCAGTTGTCCGTCCGTCTCTCTACAGTCTGGAACATGATGCGTCAGGCCATTCCATTTGGGCTCTTGATGCTGAGCTATGCCCTGTACTACCGAGTAGACATGATCATGCTGAACTGGCTCCGCGATGCACACGAGGTCGGGCTGTACGCGGCTGCCTACCGGTTTCTGGACGCCGTGATATTGTTGGCAGCCACCCTGGGAGGACCGTTCTATCCGCGTCTGTCGAGCCTGGCGCAACGCGATCCCCAAGGCGTGCGAGACCTCCTCGAAAGTATTTGGCGTCCCCTGCTGGCTGTGGGTCTCCCTCTGTCACTGGGGACTTTCTTCCTGGCAGTGCCATTGACCCTCACGCTGTTTGGTGAGGAGTTCCAGAGTGCCGGGAGTATTCTCCAAATCTTAATCTGGGGTAGCCTGCCACTTTTCTGGATTAATATTCCCAACCACGCCCTAAACGCCACTGACCAGGTCTGGCCTTTAGCTGGCGTGTATGGTTGTAGTGTACTGCTTAACGTTGTCGCCAATCTCCTGCTCATCCCCAGATGGGGTGCGGGAGGAGCCAGTATAGCGACTGTCTTGTGTGAGTGGCTGAATCTCGTGCTAGTCGTGCGTATAGTCCGACGGGCATTTGGAGTGTCCTTCTCATACGCAGGATTGTGGCGGTATATCACAGCGACTGCTGGAATGGCCACAGCGCTATGGTTGCTGCGGGGAGTTGGTCTCGGAGTGGAGATCCCCCTTGCCGCAGTGACGTATATAGGGATACTGCTCGTACTCGGGTACCTGCGCAGCTCGGATATGAGCACCTTGCGGCGTTTGCTAGCCCAATGATTTTGAGTAGTAATGCAGGGCATGGGCTGAGCTAGAAGCACTCTTCAGTGGAGTGGGCTTTTGCGTTGTGCGTGGGTCTTTTACCGTATACTGGTGAGAAAGACTGAAGGTGAGGAATGGCAACTTCACAGCCGCAAACCTCATATGCGAAGCATCGCCTTGACCTGGGAGAGTCACGGATCCGCAAGCTCCTGAAGCTACTTGACGGAGAACCACGCGGCCGACTGCTCGATATTGGCTGCGCAGGGGGTGAATTGACGACCCTGCTCGGAACCTTAGGATGGCAGGTGGAGGGAGTGGAGCGGGAACCGGCTCTAGTGGCAGTAGCGGGGAGTCGGGGCATTCCGGTGCGTTGCCTTGACTTTGACCGGGAGCCATTCCCCTGGGCTCCGGCGAGTTTCGATGCAGCCGTGGCCGGCGAGGTGCTCGAACACGTCATTGACACTGATCACCTGCTCGGGGAGGCGGCTCGGATCCTGCGGCCTGGTGGTGTGCTGGTCGTTACTACGCCCAACCTGGCCAGCTTCGAGAATCGCATCCGGTTGCTACTGGGCCGCTATCCGATGTGGATGGACTACCGCGTCCAGGGCACTGGTCATCTGCGGTATTACACCCCTCGCATCCTGCGGTGCCACCTGGAAACGCACGGCTTTCGGGTTGAGCGGCATGTGGGCAACTGGGTGCCCTTTCTCCCGCAGCACTGGCTGGACGACCGGAAGCTGCCATGGCTGTCCATAACGGGTGACTGGTGGCCTGCACTCGCCATGGACATTCTGATGAAAGCCAGACGGGACTCGGGGACTGGACAATGACCGGTGCAGTGCCTCCCTGCCCTGCCTGCCGGCAAGAGCGTTTTGTGCCTGCCGTCGTCGCCGGGCCGTGCACGATCTGGCGTTGTGTCGGCTGTGGCCTAGGGCAGACGATACCGCCACCATCAGAGGCCAATGGCCGAGAACATTTTGCCGAGGACCCGGCCTACTTGGCGCAGGCCTATAGGCAACAGAAGGATCGATGGTGGCACAGATTTACCGAGGCACCGCTCGACCTCCTCCAAGCGGCTGGAGCAGGGCCAGGGCTGCGGCTTCTAGACGTGGGATGCAATCTTGGTTACCTGGTTGCTGCAGCTCGCCAGCGGGGATACGAGGCCAGCGGCCTTGATGGGTCCCCAGCCGCGGTTGCCTTTGGTCGAGAACGCTTGGGATTGAATCTGACCTGTGCACGGCTTGAGACAGCTTTGGTGGAGCCTTCGAGTCAGGACATCGTGGTCCTGAACCATGTGCTCGAACACCTGCCCGATCCAGCAGGAACTTTAATACGCATTCGAGAGTGGCTGAGGCCAGGTGGGTTTCTGCTGGTTAGCCTCCCAAATTTTGCCAGCCCGATTGCGCGACTGGCCGGAATAAAGTGGGCAGGGTTAGTCCCTACCCAGCACATCTGGCATTTCACACCGGCTGCCCTGATACAGATGGTGACCACGACCAGGTTTACACAGGTTCGGTGGCGGACACGCATGCTGACTTATTCCCCCCAGGGTATGGCTGAGTGGATCAAGTGGGGGACACGCTGGGTACTCGAAGTGGCCGGACGTGCCGACAATCTGTTGCTGGTGGCCAGGATGCGGCGGGAGGATGCCGCGTAACTCGTATGTCACGGATGACTGCGAACGGTCCTGTTGGGAACGGGAATAGCACATGATCCGCTCCTTCTTACGGGCTGCCCACGGCTTCTTGAAAAATTACCAAGATAGTCTCAGCGTACAGCGTCTGGATCATCCGGGGCACCAGCTGGCCCAGATCCTGACTAGCGCACGCCAGCTTGGACTCCCTCCAGGGCCTCGCCTGGACATTGGGGGAGGGGACGGGCGTTATCGGGGCCTGTTGACGGATGCTGGCGCACTCGTGTTGGAACTGGATAGGTTTAGGGGGCCGCAGGTGGACCTCATTGCGGATGCCCACCATTTGCCAGTCAAGAGCGGGGTCGCAGGACTTGTCGCTCTTGTAGAAGTGTTGGAACATCTGGTGGAACCCGCTGCGGCGCTGGAGGAATGCCACCGGGTGTTGCGGTCGGGAGGGATCGTGGTAATCACCGCACCACAATATTGGCCCGTTCATGGGCACCCCTCTGATTATTACCGTTTTACTGATAGAGGACTCCGACACCTCTGCGAGCGCGCTGGCTTCAGTGTAGTCGATTACTGGTCGTGGGGAGGCCCGATCCTGATCCTCTTCCATGCCATTGAAGGCAATCTTTCTGAGCGGTGGAGGCCTCTCTTCGTGATCCCTTTCTATGTCTTGGCAGAGTGGATCGACCGGTTAGTCTATTGTCGTCGGCCGAGCGGGACACACTACGATGCCTTGGGTTGGAGCATACTTGGTCGTAAGCCCTGACTGATACCGTTCAGCGGAGCTGCGACCTGCGATACGGTGAGAAAAATTTATGAGACCACAGCGAGTGCTCATTACCGGCGGTGCTGGCTTCATTGGCTCCCACCTCGTAGAGACTCTGCTGGCCCGAGGTTTGACCGTCCGAGTCTTGGATAACCTCGATCCCCAGGTCCATGGGCCGGAGGCCGTGCATCCACTTCCCCTGCCCGCAGGGGTGGAATTTCTGCAGGGCTCAATCACGGACCCGGTGCTGGTAGATCAGGCACTCCAAGGAGTCTCGGCGGTCATCCACCTGGCGTCGGCAGTTGGGGTGGGACAGTCTATGTACGCTATCACTCACTATGTCACGGTGAACGTCCAGGGGACAGCGGTGTTGCTGGATGCCATGATCAACGGTGGCCATAGCGTCAGCCGACTCGTGGTAGCCTCTTCCATGTCCATCTACGGTGAGGGTCGGTATCATTGCGCAGTCTGTGGCTCTGTGGCGCCCCATCTGCGACCACTCCCCCAGCTCCGGATGCGGTACTGGGAGATACGCTGCCCCTCGTGCGGGGAAGTCGTGGCAGCGGCTCCGACGGATGAGGAGAAGCAGCTCTTTCCCACATCGGTCTATGCGGTGACGAAACGGGATCAGGAAGAGTTATGTCTCTGCGTTGGGCGAGCCTACACTATCCCGACGGTCGCTCTGCGGCTCTTTAACGTGTATGGTCCTCGTCAAGCTCTGTCGAATCCCTATACTGGGGTCGCCGCCATCTTTGCCGCCCGCCTTCTGAACGGCCAGCCACCCCTCATCTTCGAGGACGGGCAGCAGAGTCGGGACTTCATCCATGTCCATGATGTGGTACAGGCGTTCTGCCTCGCGCTCGAACGGACGGACGTGACGGATGTGGCCATCAACATCGGGACGGGACGGGCCACTAGTGTGCTCGAAGTCGCCGACTTGCTGAGTCGGGGTCTGGGGGTCAGCCGAGAGCCAGAGATCGTAGAGAAGTTCCGAGAGGGGGATATCCGACACTGCTTTGCTGACCTCAGGCGTGCTCACGAGCTGCTCGGCTTTGCCCCACAAGTGCCGCTGGAAGAGGGGATGACTGATTTGGCGAGGTGGGCCAGCACGAAGCCGGCTGAGGACCGCGTGGGACGGGCCAGGGCGGAGCTGGAGGCTAGAGGGCTGATGAGGTAATGAAACGCCCTAGAGTCGCCTTAGTACGGGGCCCTTTTCTCAACGCTTTCGAATGTCAATCGTATGCCCCACTGGTGAAAAAGTATGATATCACGGCATTCGCCAGCCTGCGTCATTTGCATCCACATACGGGGTTACCGTTTCCCGTTGTCCAACTGCCAGCAGGCCTTGGATGGTCTCCAAGATTGCGCTGGGGAGCGGCCCTGGCAACTGACATTGCTGCCAGAGTACGTTTTGGAGAAGGACGATACCTCCCCGGCCTCGTGTCGCATTTAGCCGATTTTGACTTGGTCCATACCGTGGAGACCGCACATGGATTCTCGGGGCAAGCGGTGACCGCCAAGCGGCGCTTCGGGTGTAAGGTTATTGTGACCGTGTGGGAGAACCTCCCCTTCAACCGCAAAGGGTATTCTCGGTACGCCTTCGAAGTGGTGCGGCCTCGTGTTCTCTCGGAGGTAGACGCGTTCCTCGCCG
>CAZAYE010000260.1:1555-5712 GCA_964489255.1 uncultured Enterobacteriaceae bacterium | reverse complement strand
CTCAGATATCGGTGCCCGGGCGGCCAAAACGGGCATGCTTTCCTCGATCCCGCTGGTGCAAATCGTCAGCCGCAAGGTGCAGGAGTACAAACTGCGGCAACTGGTCGTTGATCCCGTGATGGTGGCCAAGGGTGGTCACCCTTTGCTCCGCGAAGAAGCACGGCGAGTGTTGGCTGAAACGCTGTTGCCTCTCGCCTTGGTTGTTACCCCCAATCTGCATGAAGCGAGCCTGCTGGTTGGAATGGAGGTCAACGACCGGACGAGTATGGAAGAAGCAGCCCGTCGTATCAAAGCTCTGGGGCCGTCCTCTGTCGTCGTCAAGGGAGGGCATCTCGAGCAAGAAGCCTGCGACCTGCTGTTCGATGGGCGCTCCTTTCGTGCGTACACTGCTCCCAAGATTGCTACGGTCTGTACGCATGGCGCTGGGTGTACCTTTTCGGCGGCCATCACTGCTGCTCTGGCGAAAGGGCAAGAAGTCGCAGAGGCGGTCGCTACCGCCAAAGCTTTCGTTACGCGCGCAATGGCCGCCGGCTTTCTCATCGGTCACGGGCATGCTCCTCTGAATCACCGGGCTGGTTTCTCAGCATAAGCGTTTCGCGCTGATTCCCTGCACAAATTCAGGCTTTTCCCGCAATTCGCGCCTTGTGGCCGCAGAGGGTCTCGTGTATGATGCCTGCGCCTGCTGGTGCCTTGATGGAACGAGTCCCGAAAAATACCGCGCTGAAGCGTAGTGTATCCAGAAAACGGGTGAAGACGCCTGCGTATCTTAAACCTCAGCCTAAGCGCGGCCGTGGCTTGCGGCTGCTTGAAGACATTGGCTCTCTGCTTTCCCGCTCGCACGATTTGCAGGAGACCCTGGAGAACATCACTCAGACAGTGGCCGAGCGTATGGGCACGGATGTGTGCTCTCTCTATCTGTTCGACCCGAAGGACAAACGGCTCACCCTGTGGGCAACCACGGGGTTAGACCGAGCCGCAGTCGGCAAGGTCAGCATGAACGTGGACGAAGGGCTGACTGGACTGGTCATCGAACGAATGGAGCCAGTGGTAGTCACTGATGCGATGACCCACTCACGCAACAAATATTTTCCTGAAACTGGGGAGGAACGTTTTCATTCCTTCCTTGGTCTGCCGGTGGTAGAAAAGCGTGAACCCCTGGGAGTGCTCGTCGTGCAAAGCCGGAGTCGGCGACGATTCTCGCCGACCGAGGCGCGATTGCTGAGGGCCATTGCGGCTCACGTGAGAAGTATCATCATCCAGGCGCGGCTGCTCGAGACTCTGCAGACCAAGGAGCGGGAACGTCAAGAGTACCGTACTCGCATGATTGAGGCCATCAAACGCCTCAGTGTCTACGAACGTGACCGTACAGAAAAATTGAAGGAAGGGAGCCGTGCCAGCCGACTGCGACTCACCGGAGTGAGTGCCTCGCCCGGATTTGGGGTTGGACAGGCGCACCTCGTCCATCCGCAAATCCACTTTCGCGCCCTTGCGGAACGTCAGACGGACGACCCAGAGGCTGAGCTTCAGCACTTCCAGGTTGCTGTGCAGCGCTCGGTCGAGGAGGTCGAAGCTCTTAAGGAACGTGTGCATGAACGCCTGCCTGAGATTGATCGCGCTATTTTCGATGCCCACCGCCTGATGCTGGAAGATCCTGGCTTCATCGACAAGATTGAACTCCTGATCCGGCAGGGATACGCTGCCGAAACTGCGCTCAAGAAGGTTGTCGAGGGATATGTCGAGACGTTGAGTCGTGCCGGGGAGGAACACCTGCGCGACCGCGCCACTGATATCCGCGACATTGGTCAACGGGTCCTCCGTCACCTCCTCGGACTGGAGGAGAAAGCAGGACCGGACGGTGAGAGCTTGATTCTCGTTGCCGAAGAGCTCACCTTGTCGGACCTATGCCTCGTGGACCAGGTTCGGTTGAAAGGGGTCGTGCTAGCGAGTGGCGGGGCAACCTCGCACGCCTCGATTTTGGCTAAGTCGTTTGAGATTCCGACCGTGGTCGGTGTCGAACATGCGGAATTGGTGCAGCAGGGAGACACCCTCATCGTTGACGGCAACTCTGGGATCGTTTACATCAACCCTGGGGTTGAGGTCGTGCGCGAGTACGAGCGGCTCGATCGAGAGTATCGGGCTTTTAACCGCGGGTTAGAAGAAAGCCACAATCTCCCTGCAGAAACGCGAGACGGCGTGCGAGTCGAATTGGGCGCCAACATCGGGTTGCTGAGCGACATCACCTTTGCCCAGCGTCACGGCGCTGAGGGGGTCGGTTTGTACCGGACCGAGGTGCCTTTTCTGACGTATCACGACTTTCCTGGAGAAGAGGAACAACTCGAACTGTACGGCCGGGTGATCACCGGCATGGGCGGCAAACCGGTGACGATTCGCACGCTGGATCTGGGACCGGATAAGTATCCCGCTTATCTGCGACTCCCGCGTGAGGATAATCCCTTTCTGGGGTGGCGTTCCATCCGCATCTCCCTAGAGATGGACGATCTGTTCAAGGTGCAGTTGCGGGCGATCCTACGGGCTGGAGCCCACGGACCAGTCCGCGTCTTATTTCCGATGATTTCCAGTGTAGAAGAGATCTTGCAAGTAAAAGAGATCCTGGCTCAGGTCAAAGAGGACCTCCGCCAGGAGGGCAAGCCGTTCGATCCCTGGATGCCCATCGGCGTGATGATCGAAGTGCCGGCGGCGGTATGGTTAGCCGACCGCCTGGCCAAAGAAGTCGATTTCTTCAGCATCGGCACGAACGATCTCATCCAATATCTTCTGGCGGTGGATCGCAACAACCGCAAAGTGGCCCCTCTATACGAACCGCTGCATCCCGCCGTTCTAACTGCCATCTCTTGGACAGTCCAGGCAGCCAAGCGCGCCGGAAAGCGGGTCAGCATGTGCGGGGAGATGGCGGCAGATCCGTTATGCACGTTGCTCTTACTCGGTCTGGGTCTTGATGAATTGAGTATGGAGCCCTTCTTCGTGCCGGTGATTAAGCGAGTCATCCGCTCGCTCTCCTATGTCCGTGCTCAGCGTCTCACCCAAGAGGTGTTGCAGATGGAGACAGTGCAGGAGGTCAAAGGGCGGTTGTTCGAGGAGATTAAGCAGCTCGGGATGATCGAGTTTATCGAAATGTATCACTGATTTTCTTGACATTTGTTAGCCTGGCGCGTACAAAACGGGCTCTGGAAAGAGGACAAGCTATGGTGAATCAGAATGGAAAGGGTGAGGCAGCTGGGGGGGTACGGAAGAAACGTTGGCGGGGCTTGTGGCGCGAGGCCCAAGTGTTGGCAACCGCCAGCACTTTGCTGACGCCTGGACCGGAAGTGCACTCGGATGCCGACTCAACCCTGCCAGTGGTGCGCAAGCCCGCGCGTGAAGCGGTTCCGTGCCGCACCCTGCGAGTATACTTTATCAAGCCGTCCAAATATGACGAACAAGGCTTCGTGCTGCATTTCTGGAAAGGGGTATTACCGAATAATACCCTCACCGCTCTGGCAGCGCTCAACGAAGAATACAACCGCCTGCGAGCATCACAAGACGTGTTTGTCGAGACGGTGCTGTGGGATGAGATCGTGGACGGCCCCATCAACCCCGAGACTATCCAGGCGATTAAAGACAAGACCAAAGAGGACGGGGTTGAAGTCCTCATTGGTCTCGCTGGTGTACAAACCAATCAGTATCCACGGGGTCGAGATCTGGCTCTCCAATTTGTGGCGGCTGGGTTTCCCGTGTTAATGGGCGGTTTTCACGTTAGTGGCTATCCGGATTCGTGCAAATTCCTCAACGACTGCGGTATAACCACGGTCGTTGGTGAGGCGGAGAGCACCTGGGTGCAAACTCTCGACGATTACCTCCGCGGTGAGTTGCAACTCCATTACAGCGTGACCTCCGGTATCCGTGCCAAAACTGGCACGGGCGAGATCCTGGTGCCGGAGATTACGGAGGTGCAGTTACCGGCCATTGATGACCGGTATTTGAAACAGTTTGCGAACTATACCATGACGACACTCGACACCTCGCGCGGGTGTCCGTTCACCTGTTCCTATTGCAGCGTGAAGAATGTCATGGGCCGCACGATGCGCGCGCGCGATCCGCAATTCGCGATCAACTGGATCCGTGACGCGGCCGACTATCACGGCATCGATACCTTATTC
>CAZAYE010000260.1:0-1545 GCA_964489255.1 uncultured Enterobacteriaceae bacterium | reverse complement strand
CCCCTATTGCTGGGGATGGCTGAACTGCGTCGCCAAGGTCGGCACGTCAACTTTATGATGCAGGTGGATGTTGACGCGGGCGGATATGCCGATCTGCGCTCTGGCGAGGTGGAGAGCAGCAAACACCACCGGAGTCGACGGTTCGTGGAGTTGGTCAAAGAGGCGGGCGGGTACTGCGCGTTTATCGGGTTTGAATCCTTCAATCCGCAGAACCTGATGGCTGCGACCAAATTTCAGAACACCGACCGGCGCGAGCGCAACCTCGCCACGTCTGAGGCCAAACGCCGGGTAGTGGAGAAGTACCGCCGGGTGGTGGACAACTGGCACAGGGCGGGCATCGCCGTGCACTGTGGTTACATGATTGGCTTCCCTTTTGATACCCCTGAGAGCGGACGCCAGGCGGCACTGGACCTCATCGAGGTCGGGGTGGACCTGGCCTCGTTCTTCATTGTCACTCCGCTGCCAGGAACCGAGGATCATGACAAAGCGGTGGCTGAAGGCACAATCAGTGATTGGGACTTCAATTGGTACGACTCTGACCACGTCGTCTCGCACCACCCGACCATGACCGCGGAGGAGATCTCCAACGCCTACCGTGATGCCTATACGACGTTTTACTCACCGTGGCGCGTGCTGAAAAACACGCTGACCTTTGCCGGTGGCCGGGGGTTAAACTTTGAAGCGCGTGACAGCATGACACGGGAGTTTCTCTACTGGGCGTACAGCTATCGCCGTGGTCGTCACCCCATGATCGGCGGCCTGTGGAAGCTCTACGATCCGCAAACCAAACGCCAAGTGATCACTGACGAAGAGGCCCGGAACTACTACCTGCCTGATTGGCGCGGGCAGGGTGTTTCTGGGGTTGCCCCTGAGGTGCCACTCTTGACCCTTGGGTAAAGGAAACCACGATGGGATACGCGGACATAGCTCTACCACTGTTACTTGCTATGCCTGTCCATGTTTCCCTCTCTCACAACAGGAGCAGACAATGATGTCCCCGTACTCAACCACCCTCTGGCTCGAACTGCAAGAGGAGGATGAGGATTGGGAGGAAGAGGAGGACTGGGAAGACGACGAAGACTGGGAAGATGATAATGAATTAGACGAGGAGGACGAGGAGGACGAGGAATAAGTCATAACGACATGTCTGGCCTTGTTTCTCGATTCCTCTTTATAAGGTTGAACTCAGGGACAACATTATTAGAGGAAGGAGGTTGGTCCTATGACAAAGTCTGATATGGTGAAGAAGCTAGCCGAGACCTGGGGTGGGATCTCCAATCGCCAGGCCAATGATAATCTGGACGCTTTGGTGGACTTGATCACCAAAACCGTCAAAAGAGAAAGAGTCCTCAAGATTCCCAATCTTGGCACCTTTCGCCTGCGCCAGCTGAAGGCCAGGACGGGCCGCAACCCCCAGACGGGTGAGGCGATCAAGATTCCCGCTCGTAAGAAGGTCGGATTTAGTGCCGCCAAAGTGTTCAAGGAAAATATTCTCGCTGTCTCTTATACACATCTGACGCTGCCGACGATCTTACGCGTGTAGAT
>CAZAYE010000259.1:0-5729 GCA_964489255.1 uncultured Enterobacteriaceae bacterium | reverse complement strand
GACGCCCAGCGCCAAGCCACGCGCGATGCCGGCGAGATTGCCGGCCTGGAAGTCGTGCGGATTCTCAACGAACCAACCGCCGCGGCGCTGGCCTATGGCGCCGACCGTCACGGTGAGCGGACGATTCTCGTCTACGACTTGGGGGGTGGCACGTTTGATGTCTCTCTCGTGCAAGTGCATGGCGAGATCACCGAAGTGCTGGCGAGCCATGGTAATAACCATCTCGGCGGGGACGACTTTGACCAACTGTTGGTCGACTTTATCCATGGCCGCTTCGTGGCTGCAGGGGGGCCGGATATGCGCGGGAACCGCCAAGCGATGAGCCGGCTCTTACGCGCGGCCGAAGAAGCCAAGAAACGTCTGAGCTTCGAGCCCTATGCCCGCCTGCGCGAGGAGCACCTGGCCGAGCGCGACGGGGTGCCTGTGCACCTTGACCTGGAGGTGTCACGCGCCGAGTACGAGCAGCTGATCCGCCATCTGATCGAGGGCACGCTCGACAGCGTCCACCAAGCCTTGGCCGACGCGGGCAAACGGCCTGACCAGGTGGATGAGATTCTGCTGGTCGGCGGCGCAACCCGTACACCGCTGGTGTCGCAGTTGTTAGAGGAGAAAACCGGCTTGGTGCCGCGTCAGGAGCTCCATCCAGACTTGTGTGTAGCCTTTGGCGCTGGAGTGCTGGCTGCTCGCTTGGCCGGTCACGAAATCGATCGTGTGCTGGTCGATGTTTCTCCATACTCGTTCGGCCCGTCGTTCTTCGGGTTCCTCAACGGGATCCCCTCTGAGCACTGCTACCGCCCGATCATTGTCCGTAACACCCCGTTGCCGGTGAGCCGGACAGAGACCTATGTCACCATGGTGGATAATCAGGAAGCGTGGCAGGTGTCGATCTACCAGGGGGACGACCCTCATGCGCTCAACAATATCTTGGTTGGCAGATTCCTGGCTGAAGGGTTCTCACCGGTGCCGGCAGGCAACGAGATCCTGTGTCGCATGGATCTCGATCTCGATGGGATTCTGCGCGTAACGGTAACCGAAAAGCGCACTGGTCAGGCGAAGCAAGTCACTATTGAGGACGCAACCACGGCCCTGTCCGAGGCTGAGGTGACGCGCGCGCGGCGCCGGATGCAAGAGCTCTTCGGTGACGGCGAGGAGGAAGAGTTCGATGCGGTGGAGAGAGACGGGACCAGCCTCATCAGAGAACCCGAACTCGACGAGGAGGAAGAGAGCCGTAACTTCCGTGTGCAGATCTCCGAAGCCCGGGCTCTCTTGGAGCGGGGCCGACGCTTACTAGACAGAATGAACGCCGAAGATCGGGAAGAGGCGATCGCGCTGCATGAACAAATCGAGAGCGCGCTGAACGCAGCGGATTGGCAGAGGCTGCGTGAAGCGACCGCCGAACTGGCGGACTTGTTATTTTACGTGGAAGAGGGCTAAGTACACTGCGCCAGCAATACGCTACCAGTTCCTTTGTAGGGGCGAACCTCGTGTTCGCCCGGCCAGATGGGGCAATCACAAGGATTGCCCCTACGGGAAAACCGATGCTGTAATTGTGGCGCTCGGTACTAAGTCGAACCACATTGCCTTGGGACACTGCTGATAGGTACGCGAAGCCGACTGTCTCAAGCTCCTGTGTCAACGTGAAAAGTTCCGCAATCCGCAATCCGCAATGGACATGCATTGCCCTACCTGCCGAGCACCCTGGCGTGGTGTGACGGTGTGCGTGCGCTGTGGTGCCGACTTAGCCGCGCCGATGCGCGTGGCGGTCAGAGCCTGGGAACTGCGCAAAGCGGCACGCACCGCACTGTGCACTGACGGCCAGGCAGCCGAGGCGCTGGCTCTCGCCCGTGCCGCCAGCCGGCTACACGCTACCCCTCGGGGGCAGCATCTGCTGGCGCTAGCGCTCTTTGCGGCTGGACAGACGGCTGAGGCGTGCGCGTTGATCGAGCGGTTACTAACCGACACCTCCGAAGAGTCAGCAGGATAATCGCTGTTCCGCTTTACAAGATGTACCGCGACAGATCTTCGTCCTTCACAATCGCATCAAGTTTATCGTGAACATACTGCGCATCGATAACCACCTCGTGCCCACCCAATTCGGGTCCATCGAACGAGAGCTCTTCTAATAAACGCTCGACCACGGTATGGAGCCGGCGGGCGCCGATGTTCTCGGTGCGTTCGTTGACCACTGCGGCAATGCGGGCAATCTCTTCTGCCGCTTCGGGGCGAAACGCTAGTTTCACGTGCTCCGTTTCCATGAGGGCGACGTACTGCATGAGGAGCGCGTTGCGGGGTTCGGTGAGAATGCGGACGAAGTCTTCACGAGTGAGCGGGTCGAGTTCGACCCGGATAGGAAATCGCCCTTGGAACTCGGGAATGAGGTCCGAGGGCTTGGCGGTATGGAACGCGCCTGAGGCAATAAACAGAACGTGATCAGTGCGGACCATACCATACTTGGTGTGGACGGTGCTGCCTTCGACGAGCGGTAACAAATCTCGTTGCACGCCCTGGCGTGACACATCCGGTCCGTGGGTGCCTTCACGGCTGGCGATCTTATCGATCTCATCGATGAAGATAATGCCAGTCTGCTCTACTCGGCGCACCGCCTCACGCACAACGGCTTCCATGTCCACCAGTTTGTCGGCCTCTTCCTGGGTGAGGAGTTCCACAGCTTCCGGCACTTTGAGGTGGCGTTTTTTGGTCTTCTTGGGCATGAGGTTGGAGAACATCTCTTTGAGCTGATTCTCCATCTCCTCCATCCCTTGCGGGGCCATCACTTCGATGAAAGGCATGGCGGGCTTCGCCACTTCGAGCTCGACTTCACGGTCGTCAAGTTTGCCTTCGCGCAGCATGCGGCGCATTTTTTCGCGTGTACTCTGGGCGGATGCCGATGGTTCGCCCTCGCTGCCAAAGCCAGTGCGGGTAGGAGTCGGTGGCAAGAGGAGATCCAGCACCCGCTCTTCCGCCTGAGCGCGGGCCTTGATCTGAATACGTTCCTTGGCTTCTTGCTTGACCATGTTCACTGATAGCTCAGCTAAGTCACGCACCATCGATTCGACGTCGCGGCCAACGTAGCCTACTTCGGTGAACTTCGAGGCCTCAACTTTGATGAACGGGGCCTGAGCTAATCGCGCGAGGCGCCGAGCAATCTCGGTCTTGCCAACACCGGTGGGGCCGATCATGAGGATGTTTTTTGGGGCAATTTCATCGCGCAGCTCTTCAGGTACCTGCTGACGGCGCCAGCGGTTGCGCAAGGCGATCGCCACCGCTCGTTTGGCTTTGCGTTGGCCGATGATGTAGCGATCCAGCTCGGAGACAATTTCGCGTGGGGTCATAACATGCAGGCGCGCTTCGTCGGTAAGAAGCAGAGATCGTTCAGCGGCTTTGGTCATGTTAGAGCTCCTCGACTACAATCTGGTCGTTAGTAAACACGCAAATCGCGGCGGCTGTGCGCATGGCCTCAAGCGCGATAGTACGAGCATCAAGGTCAGTATGCTTCACTAAAACCCGCGCCGCCGCAAGGGCAAAGTTTCCGCCTGAACCAATTGCCAGAATGCCATCGTCGGGTTCCAACACATCGCCACTGCCAGAAATCAATAGAGAAGATTCGCGATCGGCCACCGCCATCAGCGCTTCCAGACGACGGAGCACCCGATCCGCCCGCCAATCGCGAGCTAACTCTACCGCTGCTCGCCGCAGATTTCCATTGTATTCGTCGAGTTTTTTCTCAAATTTTTCACATAACGTGAGCGCGTCCGCAGTGCCTCCAGCAAATCCGGCCAACACTCGTCCCTGGGAAAGCCGGCGGATCTTGCGCGCGGTGTGCTTGACAACAGCGTTACCCAGACTCACTTGTCCGTCCCCCGCCATGACTACACTCCCTTTGTGGCGGAGTGAAAGAATAGTCGTCCCGTGCATTTCCTCCCGCATCACACCCTCCCCAGTAGCCAGCACAAAACGGTAATCTGTGTCATTGCTTCTCCACGCTCATTACTCATCACTCAGTACTCGTTCCTCAATACTTATTACTGATAACTGACAACTGGCGACTTATCCCCTCATGCGCGCGGATGCGCCTTGTCGTACACCTGCATCAGACGGTCCAGATTGATATGGGTGTACTTCTGGGTCGTCGAGAGGCTGGAGTGACCCAACAGTTCTTGAATAGCACGTAAGTCCGCCCCGGCGTCAAGGAGATGGGTAGCGAAGGTATGGCGAAGGGCATGGGGACTGGTTTTGAGAGCGATCCCGCAGTCTCGGGCGTACCCTGCGACAATCCGGGCCACGCTTCGGGTGGTGAGTCGCTCTCCGCGAGTGTTGAGAAAAACCGCCGTGGATGTGGGCGAGGGGGCGTGCAGTAAGGAGTGGCGCCTTTTCGGAGCGACCAAAGCCAGGATCTGGGCACGATAACGATCTAGGGCGTCGAGTGCTTTGCGACCGATCGGCACGATCCGTTCTTTGTTGCCCTTGCCTTTGACCCGCACGACTTCCAGGTTCGCATCAATCTCGTCCCAATTTAGGCCGATCAGCTCGCTCACCCGTAAACCGCAGGAGTAGAGCACCTCCAGGATCGCTCGATCCCGGAGGCCAGTGGGGGTATCGAGGGGGGGCGCGTCGAGTAAGCGGAACATATCGTCTACCGTCAGATGGGTCGGGAGCGGTTGGTCCTTCTTGGGAGAGCCGATATGCAAGGTCGGGTCGCGCTCGATCACTTCTTCACGGAGCAGAAAACGAAAGAAGCTCTTGATGGCCGAAAGCTTGCGACCAATCGAACTTTTCTTGTGCCGACGGTGCAGCGTGGAGAGGAACGCATGGATACGGTGGTGATCAATCTCTCCAATGGCTACGACACCAGCCTCTTTCTGCCCAAGAGGATGTTCGAGAAATGCCAGAAACTGAACTAAGTCACTCAGATAGTTGCGTAAAGTGTGCGCGGAAACATTTTTCTCGACCCGGAGAAAAGTAGTGTAGCGGTCGATCAGCGCGTGTAGGTCAGGTATGCTCATCACTTGAGGAAAAACGAAGCTATGATACCAACAAGCTTCTGGCGAAGGAAGTGGCTGAAGGAGACATGGGGGTATACTGGTGTACTCAGCCCTAGCAGGGTACAGAACAATGCTACCATCATCCTCCTCGACTGCGCTCAGGACCGGCTTAGACAAGCTCGAGGTGACCGGGTAAGCTAGAAATTCTGGAATAGGTCTGTTCGGGCTAAGGGTATCGAAGCACGAAACATGCTCGCTCAACCGTTCGGAAGTTTACGACCATGAAATCTTGCTACCGGTGTCAGTACGAGATTGTCAGCAAAGACCGTATTGGCCGACGTGATACCTGCCCCGGCTGCGGAGCCGATTTGCGCTGTTGCCTGAACTGCACCTTCTACGATACCCACTACGCGAATGCCTGCCGCGAGCCGAATGCTGATCCGATCCTCGATAAGGAGGCGGGAAATTTTTGTGAGTTTTTCGCCTTTGTAGAAGAGCGCCAGCCACAACGGTCTCCTGCTGCGGATGCACGCGCCAAGCTTGAAGCGTTGTTCAAGAAGAAGTCCTGAATCCAGAGGGGTACGGTGCGTCGTGCTCCTCTCATACGCTATGAGAAACGATCGTTTTTCTTACTTATTGCCCGTTTTATTTCTGTTGTTTGGACTGCCTGCCTGCCGGAGCGACCCCAACAGTGCCCGTGGTATTGCCGAGCGCTTCATCGATGCCCATTATGTTGAGACTGTCTCT
>CAZAYE010000258.1:0-5732 GCA_964489255.1 uncultured Enterobacteriaceae bacterium | reverse complement strand
GGGAGAAGCACTACGGCTTGATCGCCGAGGAGGTAGCAGAGGTGTATCCGGAGCTGGTGACGCGGGGAGCGGATGGGCAAGTGGAGTTGGTGCAGTATCACGAATTGATCCCCATGCTGCTCAATGAGTTGCGGGCGGTCACAAAGAAGCCGGAGATCTTGGAGAGGTCAGCCGTAATGTCCTCTGTAATACCGTCGCTGAAATACTCTTGTCCTGGATCTTCACTCATGTTGACGAATGGCAGCACGGCGATGGAGGGCTTGTCTGGCAAGGGCAACACCGCTGGCGCGGCTTGGGTGTTAGGTGCTAGGGGTGGGGGGCTAGGGGTGAGGAAGTAGACGTTCTGAATCACCAGAGTCCCTACACTCACCAGCACCAACAGCAGCACCATAGCCACCACCCGGTGGGCGGTGCTCACCCGACGCGAGAGCTTGAAGCGTTGAATCTGTAAAATTTGCCGCAATCCTTTCGGTGACTCGAGGAGCAGGGCGTAGATCGCAAACCGCTCGGCAATGTTCTTCAGCTTCGGCCGTCCCAACGATACCACCGGACCGAGGGAGACCTTTTTGGCGACTTCTTCGTAGACTTTCTGTGAGATGCAAATCGTGTCGGGCGCGGCTAACTCCTGTAACCGGGAAGCGATGTTGACGCCATCGCCAAACACATCGCCCTCCCGTTGCATGATGTCGCCCAAGTGGATGCCGATGCGCGCCTGAATCTGCTCGTCGTTGGCCTTCTCCGCATTATAGGCGTGTAACTGCGCCTGGATCGCTCGTGCACACTGCACGGCGTGGACGACCGAGGGGAAGTCCACCAGGAAGGCGTCCCCTATGGTCTTGATAACGTGGCCGTGATGGTCAGCGACGGCTCGGTGAATGAGCTGATTATGCACATCCAGCAGGCGCAGCATGCGAGCTTCATCGGCTCCTATCTGACGGCTAAAGCCCACGATATCAGTGAACATGATCGCGGCCAGGCGTCGGGTCTCGGCTTGCTTCGTGCTGCCGGTGTCCTCTGGCATGGCAGCGATTATCGGGTAAGCGGCGTGCAGTTGTCAAAGGGTGCCAGCGCGGCGTTTTCCTTGCCTCGAAGCGCCTGAAGGAGTAAAGAAGCGGCATGCGCTGTCCGAGCTGTGGTTTGAGAATCCCGAAGGGATGGTTTTCTGTACTGAGTGTGGCACTCGGCTCCAGCAGAGCTGTCCGAGCTGCGGGTTTGAGACTACTCCCCAGGCGAAGTTCTGTGGCAAATGTGGGACGGCCCTCGCGGCAGAAAGGCAGCCTGCCCCAGCCCAGAGCCGCAAAGGGAACAGCGCGAAGACTCCAAAACGGGCTCCTCGTTCTAAGACACGACCCACACCGGCACGGCCTCATGCGGCTGCCCCGGAAGCGGAGCGCCGCCAGCTCACTGTCATGTTCTGTGATCTGGTGGGCTCGACCCCACTCGCTGAAAAGCTCGACCCTGAAGAGTTGCGCGAGGTGATTCTCGCCTATCAACAAGTAGGTGCAGAGGCGATCCGGCACTTTGACGGGTACCTCGCCCGCTATGTCGGCGATGGACTATAGGGATCCGTTTTGAGATGGGGAGGGCATCAGCAAACACGGAGCTGCATAATACGTTCTTGCGCCCTTCGACAGGCTCAGGGCGAACGGAAAAGCCCTCCCTCGCAGAAGAAAACCCGTTCGTGCTGAGCTTGTCGAAGCATGAACGACCCCCCACCATCCACATATCAACTAGGAAAACTATATTGGTCTACTTTGGCTATCCCCAGGCGCATGAAGACGACGCCCAGCGCGCCATCTGGGCGGACCTCGGCGTTGTGGCCGCTCTGCCCGAGCTGAACCACCGGGTGCAACAGACCGTGAAGGGCCTACGGGATGTCCCCTTACAGGTGCGCATTGGCATTCATACGGGCCTAGTTGTGGTCGGCGACATGGGAGGCGGCGGCTACCGCGACCCGCTGGCCATTGTCGGCGAGACGCCCAACATCGCCGCCCGCTTGCGGTTCTGAGTGAACGCGAGCAGACACGGTCTGGCCGCGACGAAGCGAAGCTTCTCTTTGCCGCTCTGTTTTGCTAAGAGCTTGTCGTATGAGCACGATGATTTCTGAGGTGTACGACGCCCTTCTAGCGGCTGGAGCGCCGGAAGACAAAGCCCGCAAGGCTGCCGAAACGCTGGCGAGCTACGATGATCGCTTTACGAAGATCGAGCGTGACATCTCGAAAATCGAGAGCGACATCGCGACCTTGCGGACAGAGACACGGGGCGAGTTTAACCTCGTCCGCTGGATGATCGGTTTCAACCTTGCCATGACCGTGGCGATACTGTGGAAAGTCTTTTCATAGCCTCCTACGTGCCCTATAACGCACGATCATAGGCACGCCAATGCCTAGGGGCTCGTGCTGGGCTACGATCAGCACGTAAACGCGAAATGCATGCGGAATTGAGGCGTTGAGACAGCGATGGCAGCACGTCATGCGGGGGCGTAGCGGAGGGCGTGCATAGCGATGTGGAGCGAGTAAGCTATAGCGAACGAGCGGGCGTGGAGGGGCGCTTTTCGCGGCCAAAACGATACAAAAATTTGCTACAGATTTGCTACAAGTCGAGTGCAGCTTGCCACAAATTTGCTACAGTTTGACGACGTAGAGCGAGTGATCACGCAATATCACTGCTTGGATGCCTGTAGCACAAAAATTGAGCGTTAATAGTCTGAAAAGCCCCGTCAAATCTCGCATTTTATACGCTTTCCTTATTCTTTCTTCACTCTCTATCACACTCTGTATATATCACCCTCTCGGACATCTTCCTGCAATCGCACTCTAGAGGTCGAGGGTTCGACTCCCTTCGGCTCCACTTGGATTTTCAACAAGTTAGCGTGCTACCAACTCAGCCGCGGCATTCGTGGGTCTGTATAGGGTCCGTTGAGGTCCTGTCAAAACAACGTTGTCGAGCTTGTCTACCCTCGTTACGGTCTCTAGTGGGCTGAAAGTGTTCGTAGACTTGCAAGGTGAATACAGCACCTGTGGTGCCCCATAGCGTGCTGCACATAGAGCAAAGTGGCTGAGAATTGTCCGTGAGCACGAGTCCACGTTAACGGCCCTTGCTCATGGAGTCCCTTTTTCTCTTCTTGGCATGTAATGACTGCCCTGCCTTCTTCCAGACGGATGTGGCTAGAGTCGTCACAAATACCAACCCTGCCGTTCCACACCATGCCACCAAAAACCAGTACCCCGCGGTTGCTTCGTCAAGTCCAAGGCGACGACAGAAGTCTACGACACCCCCAGCAATCAAGGCCAACAGGAAGCTTCCCCGCACTTTGCTGAACATCACGTCCTCTTGTGAGAGAGAATCGGCCAGTAGGGAGAAACTCCTTAACTCAGGAGCATGCAATCGCAGAAGTTTACATTGTAGAGCTCAACCAAAGGCACCCCATGCCGGCATATCTACCCCCTTCACACAGCTTAAAACCTGCATGACCTGAACATCGTTCAGTCACTCGAGGCAGAGGAGTCCCTTCAGCCTACGGGAAGGCATGACAACGTAGGCAGTGCACGCCTCGCTGAGGAACTGACACGCAACCACGTATTCACCGGCTCAGATTTCTTCTCAGTCTGAGCTGGGAAAGTGTAAACAGATTGGAGAGCTACGCAGGACTTACCCCTTGTCCTGCTTGCTGAGAGGAATTTAGAGGGGCGATTATAGCTGAAAAAGAAGGTCTCGCTACATGGGCTAACGTGTCAACCCGAGTACGCCCACAATGATGAGGTAGATAGCCACGATGTAGTTAAGCAATCGTGGTTGGATCAAGATCATGATGCCAGCAATCAAGGCAACGAGCGGTTCTACAGCGACATACATCAGTATCCTCCTCGCTGAAAGTTTTTCTCAGTGTCAGACTTCTCACCAGGCAAAGCAAGTAAGCACGCTACCAAACATGACCCCTTCTACGTCTCTCTCTCTGCAATCACATGCTATTTGACGGGTTGTCTATACACGACTCACTGAAGCTCAGGCAAACCTGCTCGCTACGGCCACTGAGGGTCATCCCACCGGGATGCTCTGGGGATGATTGAAGACGTTCTGAGGATCGTACGCGCGCTTGATTTGGGTAAGCCTTGCAAAGTTGCTGCCCCAGTAGGCGGCCTGCCAATTCTTGAGTTCTAGGTCGCAGTAGTTAAAGTACGCACCACCGGACATGTAGGGACGCATGGCCGCGTACAGGGCGCGCATGCCGCGCAGGTGCTGTGCGGTGGTGGCTGAAGTCTGCCACGCGGAGTGGTACTGGATGCAAGCGATCGTGTGCTCGCGGTGGAAGAACGCCGTCGCGTCGCTGGGCACGCGGTTGATCGCTCCACCGTAAGGGTCGAAACTCACCACTACCCCACCTGGCACCCGAGGCATGGAGCGAAGAAGTGCCTGAATGCCTTCGCTGGTCAACGGTTGTTTCATGAAGTCGGACTTCGCCTTGAAGAACTTCGGCTGCGGAGTGCTGTGTCCAGCGAAAAGAGAGACCGCGTCTATGAAGCTCCGCGGGGCAATGGTCTGCTGCACCAGCGCGCCAAGGGCAAGAAGCGGACGCAGAAGCCGGTGCAAGTCCGTCGGGGATCCGATGAACTGACCGCTGATTTCTACCTTCTGCAGGCCGGCGGGCGTGGCGTTGAGGGTCAGGCCGCAGGTGAGTTCATCGGCCACCCCCGGCACCCAGTCCTGGAACGCCTGAATCACTCTTTGTGCCTGACTTGCCGGCCACTGCAAAGAGAGAGGCGTGACTTGGTCGACCGGATGGAGGCGGAAGTGCAACTGTGTCACCACGCCGAAGCTTCCGCCGCCTGCGCCGCGACACGCCCAGAAGAGAGCAGAGTTTTCAGAAGCGCTGGCGTTCAGGATCTTACCTTCGGCGGTCACGATCTGAAGTAAAAGCAGCTGGTCGCAGGTGAGGCCTAGCTTTCGTGCAAGAAAGCCGTAGCCGCCGCCGAGAGCGAGCCCCGCGATACCCACGGTGGGGCAGGTACCTGCCGGGATCGTGAGCCGGTGCTGGTACAGGCTGTGGTAGACGCCCTCGAGTGTGGCACCCGCGCCGACTGTCGCAGTCTGGTTTTGCGTGTCCACCTCGATCTTGTTCATGAGTCGGGTGTCGATCACGAGGCCTGAGCCTTGCGAGAAGCCCTCGTAGGAGTGGCCGCCACTTCGCATCCGGACCGGGGTCTGGTTCTGCCGAGCCCAAAGAATAGTTTTCGCGATCGCGTTCGCACTGGTACAAAGGACAATTGCCGTAGGCGCGGGAGTGTGGATTCTACGGTTGAAGCCAGCACGGTATGCGCCGAACTTGGGATGTGCGGGAAGGAGGACTGTCCCTTCAGAACCGATTTGTTGCTGAAGATCGCCGATCGAAACCACTGGAGCCACAGCGCGCGCTGCCTGCAGAAGCGGAGGGGAGAGAAATGCGGAAGCGAGTCCCACTTGGATAGCTACATTTCCACTCTGCTTGAGAAATTCTCTACGGTCGATCCTTCGCATATCCGGCTCCGTGGTGAATATTGCCTGTATTCCTCTCTTTCATGAGAAAGGTCTTTTTAATGATAGCCCCAGCTATTGCAAAGACCTCGTCACGTGAGCCGAGATTCGCCCTCGACACTTCTCCCGCATCGGCCAGTTGACGCCGTGCCCGGTTCCGGGTGTATGATCCGCCTATCTGACCCAGAGGAGAGAGACTCGATGCTCAACGCAACGAAAGA
>CAZAYE010000257.1:0-5736 GCA_964489255.1 uncultured Enterobacteriaceae bacterium | reverse complement strand
CGCCACTCGGTGGCAGTGCCCACCCTACGGGAGAGCTTCAGGCGCTGTAGCCGAAGGGTTTGACGCAACCCCTTGGGAGATTTGGGCAGCAGGGCATGGACCTGGAACCGCTCAGCGATGTTCTTCAACCGGGGCCGGCCCAACGACACTACCGTACCCAAGTCCAGCTTCTTTGCCACATCTCGATAGACCACGTCCGAGATGCAAATGGAGTCTGATTCGGCCAGCGCTTGCAGCCGTGAGGCGATGTTCACGCCGTCGCCAAAGACGTCCCCATCTTTTTGCACTATGTCGCCGGAGTGGATACCGATACGGATGTGAATCTGCTCGTCCTTTTCCTTCTCGGCGTTGTGCGCACGGAACTGCGCCTGGATAGCTTGCGCACACTGTACAGCATGGACCACTGAAGGGAAGTCTGCCAGAAAGGCGTCGCCGATAGTTTTGATAAGAGTGTCGGCAGAGTCTTGGAATCGCGACGGACGAACCTTTACCGAGACCTCCTGCCGGGCGGCGCGTTTATCTTTTCCAGCCCCGTCCTTGGCAAGTGCAAACTGTGCATGAGGCGGTCACAGAGGTCCGGCAATGGCAATGAAGAGAATTTATTTCCTCTTAGTGGCCTGCCTTGGCCTTGCCTTGTTGTATAGCCCACGTCCGCTCTTCAGCAGTGGGCCGTTCTTTCCAAGCACGGTGTTCACCTACACCCTACACCCTGAGTTCCCACTCGAACGATTCGCACAAGGGGAATTAGGAGTGCTCCAACCAACCTATGCACGCTCGTACCTCGCTGTGGCGTATCGCTACTTGAGCGGCGTCGGCCTCAATCCAGAGGAACAGCAGGCGATGCTGGCGCTGTGGCAAGAGCGGTTGAAGCGGGAATGGAACCCGGAAGCGCAGGGCTGGATCTCGCAGTGGCTCAACGCCAGAAACTCTGTGCCCGGGGTGAGCGCACAGTCGGAAATCGACAACTATCGGCGGACATTCTCAGCTGACGGCACGTATTTTCTCACGTACCTGAATTGTCCAGTCGATGCGTTCAGGAGTGCCGCGAGTACGCTGGAGAAACGGATTGCCCAGTTTGGTGCCGACAGCGCCGTAGTACGTGACTGGGTTGCTGCCCAGGACCAGGTATTTGCTAACTGCTCTCAAGGTCACAGTATCCCGGCGCCTGCATCCTCTGACCTCCCGCCACTCCTGCAAGCCGATCGGGCTTATCAGGTTGCCGCCGCCCATTTTTATGTTGGTAATTACGATGCCGCCAAAGAGCAGTTTGCTGCGATTGCCAGAGACGCCTCTTCCCCCTGGCGACGGCTTGCGCCTTATCTGCTTGCCAGGACGTTGCTTCGCCAAGCCCTTTTGGGGGTCGGTCCCGGCGACGGGCCAAACAAGGCTTTATTGGCACAGGCGGCAGCCCAGGCTGAAACTCTATTGCGGGACAGCACACTCGCCGAGATGCATCCTGCTGCTGAGCGACTGTTGAATCACATTCGCGCACGGCTCGATCCGGCGGAGCAATTGCACCGGGTAGCCCAGAGCGTCGTACAAAAAAATGCCGGGGCATCGCTGAAACAGTCGGTGTGGGACTACACCTTCTTGCTGGACACTTTCCTCAGCGACCCGACCGTGTTTTCTCGCGAAGAGAACTATCGACGAATGGCGCAAAACTTTGCGATTCATGCTGCATTGAGAGGCAAGGATGACGTGACTGATTGGATCTTGACTTTCCAAGGCGCAGGAAAAGTAACTGGGGACTATGCCTTGCAGAAGTGGAACGAAACCGACTCCTTACCCTGGCTGATAGCATTACTGACGAAGATCGACCCAGCGCATCCGCAAGTACCAGCACTCTTGGACACCGCAGAGAAAATCCCGCCCAATTCGCCAGCTTTTTTGACAGCTGTCTTTCATCGAGCGCGCTTGTTGATAGAAACCGGGAGAAAAGATCAGGCGCGAGATCTCCTCGATGGCCTCTTGTCCGCTCGCACTCCAGAGTTGCCGCTTTCTACTCGCAATCTCCTCCTCGCTTTGCGCATGCCGTTGGCTCGCGACCTCGATGAATGGCTCACCTACGCGCAACGCGTGCCGACAGAGATTTTTTACGACAGCGACGGCCTAGAGCTTCCTATGGTCAACTATGACGGCGAAAATGAAGAATTGAAAGCGTTTGCGGGCAGACGCGCCTTCTTCGACTCTGATGCAACACAAGCCCTCAATGTCAATTTGCCGCTCAGTCTGTGGGTTGATGCTGTGACCAGTAAAGTGCTTCCTGACCATCTGCGGCGGGAATTAGCCTTAGCGGCTTGGGTGAGGGCTGCGGTCTTAGAAGATGCAGGGAGCGGGGAAAAGCTCGCACCCACAGTGGCCAATCTCGTCCCTGCCTTGCGGCAAAGTCTCGAAACATACCAGACGGCGGATAGTAACGAGGCCAGAAGATTTGCTGCGGTCCTCTTAATGCTCCGTTTCCCAGGCACACGACCGTATATCGGTGTAGAGGTCAGTATGCGGTTAACGTCGCTGGAAAAGATTGATAGTCTTCGAGATAACTGGTGGTGTGCAGCCACTGACCCGAGTGCGCTCGATCTCCCAAATTTCTTCCAGATTAATAGAGGTGCTGCGAGAACTTTAGAGAGCGACGAGTTGGCGTGGACCGCCGTATCAGCGACCTCCCAGGACCTTCCAGATTTTCTTGGGCAAACTCAGCAGAACGCGGCGAAAGAGGAATGGCAACGCCTTGTCGCTCTTGGCGCGGCGCCGAACTATCTAAGTCAACAAGTGCTCGAGTGGGCCCAGAAGAATCCTGCTGACAGTCGTCTTCCTGAAGCGCTCCACTTAGCCGTGCGCGCCACTCGCTACGGTTGCACGGATGGGCAAACCTCAGGACTTTCAAAACGAGCATTTCAGCTCCTCCATAGACGTTATCCCAACAGCACGTGGGCAAAGAAGACGCCGTACTGGTTTTGATCTTTCAAGGCAGTGTCCGCGGGCTTTTGAAGTGGTGCCCTATCCGACGAGTGGCGGCACGCTCCGACAGTTGTTGGAGTTGTCTGTGACCTGTAAAGAAAGAGAAGAATCGTTCTTGCACTCGGTGTTGCTCGGCTTCGCTTGATTGCGAGAGCAGAGTCGCACTCACGCTGACGAGCCCATTGACCAGAAAGCCGCACAGGCCGGCGTCAAACACCCAGAGGTGCTCCTGTCCTGAGAGCATCAGGCCGGCGACGCTCAGTGTCCCAGCTGCCAGTCCAACCAGGGCTGCAGTCCGAGAAAAACGGGGCCAGTAAAGTCCGAGAATTAATGGTAGGTAAAGCTGCATGAGAAATTCGAACTTGATGATGGTGAGGTGCCAGAGCGTTGTCATCGGCTGCAGAGAGAGTGCCGTGGCGACCACTAAGATAAGTACGGTAAAGACTCGGCCGGCGGCAGCAATCTCATCCTCGCTCGCGTGTGGCCGGATGAATTGTCGATAGAGATCATGAGTAACCATCGAGGAAAGTGTGAGGAGCACACCAGCCGCAGTGGACATAATAGCGGCGGCGGCGCCAAGAAAAACGAGGATGGCGATCCAGTACGAACTTTCCGCCCGCTGTCCGAGGAGCAAGGCGAGGACTTGGTCCGCCTCGATCGCCTTAAGATCGTGCAGGCGCACGATTCCCACCAGACCGATCAGCACCACACAAAGCATGATGATAAAATAATTCGGTATCATCATGGCCAAGCCGCGGCGAAGGTCTCGTTCGCTTCTGGCCGCGTACACGCTCTGCACAATCTGTGGATACATGGAGCCGCCCAGACCAAAGACGAGCGCAAAAAGCAGGTATGAGCGGGTCAAGGTTTCCAGCGAAACCGGCGCAGCGACCTTTTCTGGTGCGACGGCAACTGCCTGACGCACGACGGTTGACAATCCGCCCTCAGTAGACACTAAGACCACTGCTGCTACGACGATCGCTATCCAGAGCAGCGCCCCTTGCAGCACCTCTGCCCACACGACTCCCCGCCAGCCACTTAACAAAACGTAGCTGAGCATGACCGCAAAGATGTAGATCACCCCGGTAGTAAAACTATAGCGACCACCAGTGAAGCCAACGAAGGCGTGCCCCATCGCCGTCGCCTGAATCATGAGGTAGGGAATCACCGTGAGGATGAACAAGGACGCCGCCCAGAAGCGAAGGGTGCGGCTGTTAAAGCGATCAGCATAGAAGTCTGCAGGAGTAAGATAGTCGTATTTTTTGGAGAGGACATAGAGACGGGGGGCGTACGAAAGAAAGCCAAGCGTGATCGCAATCGCGAAAGGGATCAGCGTCGCTGCCATCAGCCCGACCCGATACGCCTGTCCTGGCAAGCCAAAAAACGTGTTCCCGCTAAATTTGGTGGCGAGCATGGCGAAGAAAAGAACGATGGCACCAGTGCTCTTTCCGCCGAGAAAATAATCTCTGGCCGTCCACGTATTGCCGGAGCGGTAGGCAAAATAGCCAATCAGAATATTACTGAGGAGATAGAGAGAGAGAAGGACAAGGGCGTCAAAGCCAAGGCCTGCCTGAGCCGACATTAGTCTTCCTCTTCCTCCAGAATGACCGCGGCTAGCCGCCACTGGCGCAGGACGAGGTATATGGTGAAACCAGTCAAGGCAAGAGAAGCAATCAGAACTGTGAGGAACCAGAGCGGAACGCCAAAAACAAGCGGCTCATAGGTGCCGGCAAAGAAGTACGGGACACAAAAAAAGAGGAGAACAGCGAGGGTGAGCCAGATCCAGGCCTGCGTCAGTTCTTTCATTGGCGCTCGACCGATACGAGATAGCTAGATGGGATAGATCAGCGACCCGGGGACCAGGATAGAGTCGAAGATGCAGAGCTTCTCTTTAAACTTCAACCTGCCGTCCTCGCGCACCACGAGGTCGATGTACTTCCCAGCATTGAAAATATGCGTCTCCTCGTCGGAGAGGGTCTCTAAGACCGCATAGTTGGCCTGCACCCGCAGCTGTCCGTTGTCGCTGCCCTTGATCCGGATGTTGCTTAGCAGGTGGCGGAGCGCGCGTGGAGCGTAGACACTGGTCTCGCGCATCGTCGTGACCCGGTCCTTCAGCATGCCCTTGCTCTCGCAGCGCATGAGCGCGATCGGCAGATTGCGCTCGAAGTTCTCGCGAGGGATGATTTTGTAGAGACAGTCCTCGACAAAGAACTCAGGCCAACGCTCGAGCTCGTCGTCATCGAGACACTCGACATACTCGTAATATAGCTCTTCAACCTCGTAGCGCAGTTCTCTGGGGTCGATGCTCATAAGTCCATGACCTCGCGATAATACTTGTAAAAGCCCCGGACGGGTGCCTCGGTGACCATGTGGTCTTCATCGTGGGCGTCACGACCGCCAAGCTCGATGACCGCGGTTGCGTCCGGGTACTGCCCGATGCCGTTTTGCGATAACTCCATCATTTCGCTGTCGTCAATCGACACCAAGCCCGAGGGTCCCATCAAATTAGCCTGGCGGAGACGGAGCTGGGTCATCTCCTCGCTGTCATTTACGTAACCGAAGAAAGTCCAGAGCAGATCAAAAGTGTCGGGACTGCGCGTCACGAGCTGACGCATGGCCAGGGTGTTTGACTGTTGCTGTACGATCAAATTCGGCCACAGGGTCTGCATCACCACCGTGGCGTCGCCCGGAAACTCCTTGACCGGCGTCAGCAGCTTCGGGTCGTTCAATGTGAAATTGGCCCGGAAGGACTTCATTTCACTCGTCCCCTCCGAAGCC
>CAZAYE010000256.1:0-5738 GCA_964489255.1 uncultured Enterobacteriaceae bacterium | reverse complement strand
GATTGAGCGGGAGGCGCTGCGCAAAGAAACGGACACCGCGTCGCGCGAGCGGCTCAGCAAACTGGAAAAGGAACTCGCTGACCTCAGAGAAGAAGCCGACCAACTCAAAGCCCGCTGGGAGGTGGAGAAGCGAGCCATCGGGAAGCTGCGGGGGCTCAAGGAAGAGATCGAGAAGACCAAGGTGGCCATGGAGCAAGCGCAGCGGGAGTATGACCTCAACCGCGTGGCCGAACTCAAATACGGCAAACTCGCCCAACTCGAACGTGAACTCGCCGCTGAGGAAGCGCGGCTGCATGGAGAACCCGGCCAGACTCGACTCCTCAAAGAAGAAGTGGATGAGGACGACATTGCTGAGGTGGTTTCCCGCTGGACTGGTATCCCGGTGGCGAAGCTCTTAGAAGGTGAAAAAGAAAAACTGCTTCGCTTGGGCGAGCACCTCCATAAGCGCCTCATTGGTCAAGACGAAGCGGTGCAAGCAGTGGCTGACGCGGTGATTCGAGCTCGCTCGGGGCTCAAGGATCCCAACCGGCCCATCGGCTCATTTATCTTCCTGGGACCGACCGGAGTGGGCAAGACCGAGTTAGCCCGTGCCCTGGCCGAGTTCCTCTTTGACGACGAAGCCAACATGGTGCGGCTGGATATGTCAGAGTATATGGAGAAGCACACCGTCGCCAGACTGATTGGTGCTCCGCCGGGGTATGTGGGCTATGAGGAAGGCGGGCAACTGACAGAGGCCGTACGGCGACGGCCCTACTGTGTCATTCTCTTTGATGAGGTTGAGAAGGCGCATCACGATGTCTTTAACGTGCTCTTGCAGATCCTCGATGATGGGCGACTGACTGATGGACACGGGCGGACGGTGGACTTTAAGAATACCGTGGTGATCATGACCTCCAACGTTGGCAGCCACCTCATCTTGAGCTATCGAGGAGGCGATGATTCGGCGGCCTATGAACGGATGAAGCGGGATGTTCTCGATGCCCTCCGACAACAGTTCCGGCCGGAGTTTCTCAACCGGGTGGATGAGATTGTGGTGTTCCATAGCCTGACCCGAGAGAACCTCAAGGCGATTGTCGACATTCAACTGCAACGTCTACGGGCACGCTTGACGGAGCGCCATATTGAGCTCGAACTCACCGAGCGAGCGCGGGAGTATTTTGCGACTACCGGGTACGATCCGAGCTATGGGGCGCGGCCGCTGAAGCGGTTGTTACAGCGGGAAGTGGAGACGGCGTTGGGACGGAAACTCCTGGCAGGAGAGATTACTGAGCACTCGCGGGTGGTAGTGGATTGGGATGGTTCTTCCCTTATTCTCACTCCTTATCCCGCCGCTGCCGCGGCTGCCTGAGGGGCAGGGCGCGAGTTCACCGGAGCGAGCTCGCGCGCTACATATTGAGAGTACAGAGAGTAACGTTTTCGGATGGCGTTGACATAGTGTACGGCTCGACTCCCCGGAGCAAAGCCATGGAGTGTCTGGCTATGATAGGCGGGATTTTCCAGCAGTGGCAAAACCCGCTCCATCGACTCTGCCCAGCAGTGGGGATCGTACCCCAACACCCGGGCCAGGCGTTGAGCGTCCTCAACGTGTCCTGGCCCAATGAAATAACTGGCTAAGACAAGAGCGAGCTGGTCATCTGAGCGGCCGTGCGGAAATTGCCGGGCTAAGGTGCGTAGGTATTTTACTCCAGCCGCGATGTTTCCCCGTGGGGCCATGTAATTCTTTACGCCCATGTCCTGCGCCGCCATTGGGGTGATCTGCATGAGGCCGTAGGCACCAGCCTCACTGATCCGCTCATTATCGAAGCGCGATTCTTCAAAAATCAACGCAGCGACCAGACGCCAGTCGAAACCTGCTTCCTCCGCATGACGGGCGATCAGGTGATCATAGCGTGATAAACGCCTCGTAATTAATGTCGATTCCCGCACGCGGGTGATATTCCGCAAGTGCTCAGCCGCAATAAAATATTTCTCAAACAGAATCTTGCGCAGACCGGACCGGTTCACTTTCTCGAGATAGGTATTAATGGCCTGGAGCAAATCAGTTTGCTCTGGTCGCACCGCCCAGACCAAACGCACTGGGGCGGATGAAGTCCACACTGTGCGCAGCTTGCCCGGATGCACCTTGTGCACGAATTCGGCCAGCGGCGACGTGACAATCATGGCTGCAGCTTGCCCTTGATCCAGGGCGCGCAAAGCCTCACCGATGCCATTGTCACTCCGGACATTGACCAACACCGGAGGGAGTGGCAGCGCCAGAGCAGGAGCCAGTAGTTGCTGCGCGTAGAGGGCATCCGGCTGAAGGGCGATGGTTTTTCCCGCCAGGGCAGTGAGGTCACGGAGACCTGGCTCTGCACTCTGTATAAGGATCTGGGCTGGGGTTTCGAGATATGCAACCGAGACGCGAAGGGGAGCCACGTCGTTCTCGTCCGCTGTCGCCAGCCCAGCAATGACGTCTCCTTTGCCTGCCTTCAACCACGCAGTGAGTTCAACTCCTACTGGAGGAGTCAACACCTCCAGTTCAACCCCTAATTCTTTGGCGAACGCTTGAGCGAGTTCATATTCAAAGCCTATCTGCTCGCCCCGATAGAGAAAATATGACGCGGCGCTGTGGTGCATCAAGAAAACGATGGTTCCACGGCGCTGCAGGTCTGGCAGCGTCAGGGGGCGACTGTCCGGCTGACGTACGACAGGTGCAGGAGGAACAACTGGCAGGGGGAGAGACAGACCGCCCAACAAGCTGGCCGCGGTCGTAAAAAGGACCCCAGCCCGGATGTGGAAAGAGGTCATAGGCCCCCCTCAATAACCCACCTCCTGCTTCTTGGCAAGCCCTGACGCGTTGACTTGTCACTTTTTTTCTCCTACCGTGCTGCCGTGGGTGCACGAGAAAGAATTCTGGAGGCCGCGGCGCGGCTCTTTTCTAGTCGGGGATATGCGGCAACTTCACTGGCACGGGTGGCCCGCGCTGCGCGAGTCAGTAAAGCCCTCGTCCTGTGGCATTTTGAGAGCAAAGAGGGTCTCTTTCGTGCGGCACTGCAGCACTTTCTCGCTCCGTACGAGATTGATGCTCATGCCCTGCTTGGACTAACAGAAGGTGAACAAATTGAGAAGCTCATCGATGACTACTACGAGTTCATCGCTGAGCATCTCCCTTCAGTACAGTTCGTGCTCGGGCAGGTTGTGGGCCGGGACGAGAATTCGCGTGAGCTGGTGGCCCATGCCCGCGAGCTCTACGGCGTGTATCGCGAACTACTGACGACCATCCTGGAACGAGGCCGAACTTCGCACGCCTTTACCCAGCACGTCCGGCCGGCTGAAGATGCCGCTTTGATTATGGCGATGCTGAACGGACTGTTAGTGCAACAGTTAGTCGAGCCGGAGAGAGGGCTCGGCGCCAAAGAACTGCTCGCTCGCTTCAAGGCCGTGATGCGCACGCGCCTCGGTGCTTCGTTACCCGAAGACGTGAATGCTCCTCTGCGGGCGGGCGCGCTCCCGCGTGCAGCACTCGCCCAGCGCGCTGGCAATTGATGGCAAATCATTTACTTGCCTGCGCCTACTCTGCTACAACCCGTGCCGCATTGCGGCTCTGGTGAAGGAGGATGTATGGTCGAAAAAACCATTGAACTGACAGGCTCCTCGGCGACCGGCATTGAAGATGCCGTCTCGCTGGCGGTGGCGCGTGCAGCCGTGACGATTAGCGGCATCTACCAAGTGCAAATTACCGACATCACGGCGTTGGTCGAGGACGGAATGGTGGCACGCTGGAAGGTGAAGATCAAGGCGACATTTCCGGTCAAAGACCGAGTACACGAGTGATGTCTATGGAGAGCAAGATCCGCGAAGTCGCTCCGGGTATTTATCAAATTTACCTGCCCCTGCCGATGCGGCCGAGCATCGTGAACGTCTATTTGGTGCGTGGGGGAGACGAGTGGGCGCTGATTGATACGGGCATGCACAGCGAAGATAGCATCGCCACCTGCAAAGCAGCGCTGGCTGAGGTCGGCTGCCCGCTCTCGGCCGTGCGGAAACTGGTGTGCACGCATCACCACGCCGATCACTTCGGGACTTCCCGAACCTATAAAGAACTGACCGGCGCTGAAGTCTATCTCAATCCCTTGGAAATCCCCCGCATCGAGCGTATGCAATCCACGGCTCCCTTGCCGGAAGCGCTGGCCTTTTTTCGCAGCCACGGTGTGCCGATGTCAGAGTCACCAGATGGGCAACCGTCGCCAGGGCGTTATTTTGGCACCCTGTATGCGCCGGTATTACCAGATCACCCACTCCATGATGGTGATACCGTCCGTATCGGCAATCGTGAGGCGCTCGTAGTGTGGACGCCAGGACACACCGCCGGGCACTGTTGTTTCTACTTTCCCGTGGACAAGGTGATGATCGTTGGCGACCATCTGTTGCCGAAGATTACGCCTCATGTCGGCGTGTACCATTTTGGCCCGGACAACCCGCTGCAAGATTTTCTCAATTCTCAACAAAAAGTGCAGAAATTTGACGTAGAACTTGTCCTGCCGGCGCACGGCGCGATATTCAAAGACCATCGCCACCGTGCCCAGCAGATCATTCAACACCATAAGTTTCGCCTGCAAGAGATGCTTGATGCGATCAAGGGGCACGCCCGCACCGCGTACGATATCGCCATGGAGATCTTCGACTTTGGGAAGGATCGCCCCATTTTCCACATGATGGCGGCGACTTTCGAGACGTTGGCGCACCTGCATCTGCTGATGTACGACGGCAAAGCGCGACGCATAGAAGAAGACGGCAAGATCAAGTTTATTGCCCAGTAGAGAAGCGCAGCCTCTGAGTTTTGCTCTGCAAAGAGAAGCCGTGTGGACACACGCGGCTTTGGCTTTGTGCCGGTGAAAAAACTCTTCATGAACGTTGCTTCTTTGCCTATAACCTGGTATCAGCAGCCTGTTCATGCGCTACACCATCGTTGACATTGAAACGCGAATTGACAAGCGCTTGGTACGGGAAATCTACTTTCCCCAGGCTGGGATTTCGGAAGAAGATGCCTACACCCAAGTCCGTGAGCGCTTGCGGCAAGAACAGGGCAACGATTTCTTTCCGCTCTCGTTCCATGTGCCGATCTCCATTGCCGTCGGCCAGGTGAATGACGAGCGTGTCCTGACCGCTGTGGAGACGATCAACGAGAACGATGACAACGAGGAGGCAATCGTCCGCACCTTCTGGCAACGGATGGAGCGTTTCTCCGGCATGTTGGTGACCTTCAATGGCCGGAACTTTGACCTGCCCGTCTTGGAACTGCAGGCGCTCAAATACGGATGCCAAGCACCCCGGTATTTCAATGGCAAGGCCCGCAACCGCTATGCTGAGGAAGGGCACTTCGACCTCTATGATTTTCTCACCAACTATGGCGTGCACCGCTTACGCGGCGGGTTCAATTTATTGGCCAAAATGATCGGCCTGCCGGGAAAGACCGAGATTGATGGCTCGATGGTGCAGCAGCTCTGGCAGGAGGGGCGTTTGCGCGACATTCACCGTTACTGCCGCCATGATGTGATCCAAACCTACTTCCTCTTTTTGCGGGTCGAGCTGCTTCGGGGCAGACTCACCCCAGAGCAGTACGAATATACGCTGGAACAGACTGCGGGGTTTCGAGCGGAGTTAGAAAAAGGGCTGACCAAGGGGGAGGGTCTTTAGAACCCCTAACAAAACACCTCTCTGTCACCCTGAGCCCTTCGACTTCGCTCAGGATAAACTCC
>CAZAYE010000255.1:0-5744 GCA_964489255.1 uncultured Enterobacteriaceae bacterium | reverse complement strand
GCGAATGCTGGGGCCAAAACCCAGTGCCTTGCCAGCTTGGCGACTCCCCATCACATAGCAGTCAGCGCTCAACTGTTCGTTCCCGGCCGCCTTTACAATTATTGAGGAAAATTAGCAGATTACCGCCGAGCTGCGGTTTCCTACAGGCTCCGGTTTTGTAGCACCTTTGGCTGGGGAAGTCTAGATGAAGCTGATCTTCTTAGAGCTACCGGGGCGTCGATCGAAGGGATCAAGACTTCCTCTGAGCACAGACACCGCGCGCGCATGTGCAAACGCAGGCCGCGGGGAGGTGATCAACTCGCCGTCAATAATCTCAGCAATCAGGATGTCTGGAACCTTGAGGAGATCCTCGTAGGTCGCTTGGCGTCGCGCAGGGTTCACGATGGTAACTGTACCACGACCTCCCTGTAGGAGAAAGGAGCCGGCTGGGTTTTCACCTCTCGCCAAAGGATCACTTTACCCTTGCGACGCCACGATGCCGAGTGCCTGAGCGCTCTGCAGCCAGCGCAACCGCATGGTGATGATTTTGCCCTGCTGGCTCATCTTGTCCCGTACCTGCACTCCTTCCACCACGATCTCTCCCCCTTCCAGGCGCGTCGTCGCGCCGGAGAGGTTCAACTGATCGAGGAACTCGAACCCCCCGATTTTGACGACTGTGATACCGTGACTATCCAAGAATGTAGCGCCGGTGGAGTCTGTAAGCTGTACGCCCAAGGTGTGAGAGCCCGCGCTGAGAACACCGTAGTTGAAGACCGCACCCCAGCCGCTGGTGAGGGCAGTGGCAGTGTCAGGATACGCAGCTGCGACATCGCCCCGGGCTGAGCAGCAGGGCACGGTGCCGTCCATGGTCTCGTCAATGACCAGCCGCACTTCGGTCATGGAAGCGCCTGGGCTGTCAGGAAAAGCCCAGCCACGAAAGACGCCGACGCCGGCAGCGATCTGATTGGCTTCGGGACTTTCAAAGGCGGCGATAATGCCTGGCGCTGCTTCTGCAGGAGTGGTTAACCCCTTGAGCCCTGCCAGGAGGGAAGACCATAAGGAAGCAAATAGCGATTGAGCAGAAGAAAACTGGGCCATCGTTGTGGTCTGGACCATGCCAAAGGACTGCGAGTTAGTGAACCAGCGGAAGCGAGCATCAATGACTTTCTGCTGCTGGGTGGCCTTGTCGCGGACGACCACGTCCTCCAGGATCAATTCTTCACCTTCGATCAGTACTGTAGCTTGGGAGAGGGAGAACAGGGCGAGGAACTCGAAGTTGCCAGGTTTGACGACGGTAACGGTGCGCGTCTCAGTGGAGAGGGTTTCCCCCAGCGTGTTCTTGATCACCACCTGCACGGTATGTGAGCCGGCACTGAGCACGCCCCAGTTGAAGGTGGTGGCCCAACCGCTGTTGAGAGCATTAGGGTTGCCAGGGAAAGCGGCTTGCACGTCAGCGCGTTGGGAGCAGCAGGGAATGTCACCAAAGAAGGCGCCGTTGATAAACAGTTCGGCGCTGTCGATCTGCACGCCGGGCTGGGTGGCAAAGGCCCAGCCGCGGATCACCGCGACACCGGAGACAGGACCGGGGTCGGGGCTCTCAAAGGCCGCTTTGATGCTGGGCTGTCCATAGGTGATGGTGACAACAAAACCAGTGGGAGTTGCTGCATCCACAGAAACCATTACTCCATTCGCCGGATCGGCGAACACCTCGCTTGGAGTCCACATTGCGCCAGCATCATTTGGATTACCGTTATTATCAACATCCACGACCTGGGCTCTTGCGTTTCCAAGGGGATTGTTCGGATCGATATTGGTCGTATCTACTTTGTGTATGATAATCGCTTCTCCGGGGATTTTGTCGTCGTAACCAACAAAGCGCCGTGCTTCAATTGTATAAAAATGGGTCATTGACCCACCGATCGGAATCTGCGCCATGAGATAATTGTTGTCAGAGAGAGGTTGGCTTAAACGCTCCATAGTGATGGTTTGGCTGCTGCCCGGCGTCGCCACATACTTGCGTGCAGGCGGAATCCATCCCAGAAGATCCTTGTGGTACGAGATAGTGTGTACCCCTAGACAGCCATACTGGAGGTCGGGAGGCAAACCAAGTGATCCACAATTTCTACTTGTACTCATCACGTCCCAGTTGGAGTCATATATTTGACCGTACATGCCAGAAGAATGAGGAAGCCCAAAGCCGTGCCCCATCTCGTGAGCTAAAACCCCTTGGTCAGGATAACTCCCACCCTGACCAGGGGACTCGTCAGCGAGCGTTATCCATGTGAAGGGATAATTTTTGGTCTGTCCGTCTCTGGTCACCGTTAGGCTGCCCCCGTAAGCGCAACAACCGAGGTTGTAGTTGAACAGCAGATTGATTCCTACAAAATTAGGAAAAAACACATCAGCATCAGCAACGGCAGTACAATCATCCGTTGCTCTTCGAGTGTCGAAGTCTTCCTTGCCATCGCTATTCACGTCGTACACGTAGTACGATCGCGGCTGGGGCAGGTTGTACCAACCGACTACTACACTACCTGTAAGATTAATATTTCCGTCGGAAAGCTCCTGCCAATAATGATCCATCCCTGGATAGGAAGAACCCATGAGGGTTTCGTACCAACTCTTCGGGTGTGGCGTCACATTGGTCGAGTCCGCAAAGCGACATAGAATGGTCACCCACGGCTGAGAACCCATCACGGCTTGGAAGTATGTTTCGGATGGAAAGACTTGTTCGCCTTCGGGCAGTTCGAGTTCAATAGACTGAACCTGAACCACCTGGCCTGATTGAGGTTGAGTCTGGAGTGATTGAAAAGAAAGGCTCACCACCCTCCCCACGACTGTCACTCGTTTGCGGTTGAGGGCTAATGGTCCGCCGAAGGGCCTGACAAGTTCTCCATCCAGTAGTAACTCAACCCACTCGCCTTGGTCGTCGATGAGCAAATATTTGATAGTGGGCTCTTGGTCTGAGTCAGAATGCGGGTCCTCCCATAGGATGTGAAACCAGCCAGACAAGGACGTTGGTTGCTCTGGGATGGGCTCAGATTGCTCGGTGAGGTGAGGGTTTGGGGTACTGCTCGGTACAGAAGCGCTTGGGCCAGGACCCGGGACACCGGCATACCGTGCCTCCTGCCCCCAGGTGAAACAGGGAAGCAGTAACGCAAAGAAGACAAGACCTGACCAGCCAAAACTGGCAGTTTTGTGCATGTCTGTGTCTCCCCCCTCACCCGAGTAAACTCGGTGGACAGCCCCTTCTAAACCAGAGGCCTGTTGCCGGTCAAGGGAAAACGCTTCGGAAAGAGGGGTGAAATATCAACGGAGGTCAGCAAGAATGGTGATTTGAGCAAGAAAGAGAAGGTCGTCACTGTCTACCAGTTGCCGAATCCAGATACTGCCGGTTTCAGTGACGTAGTACTTGACTACGGCGCTGGAGTCCAAAAAGTGAACCGCCATGGCTCCTTGGTTCTCCAGCCGGAGCCTAGGCGCTACTCTCGGTTCTGGAGAATAGTTTCTGAAAGAGAAGGGCTGAGACGCAAGCGTCGCAGTTCAGCTAAGAGCCGTTTCCGTGCAGCAGGCGAGTGGCGGGTGTCGTATGCTTCTGCCACCTGACGCATCTCCGGGGTAGGCTCTGCCAGCAGCCCGGCTTTCTGTAGGGCACCCAGAGCGACGAGCAGGGTAGACGCGCGCGCAGCGCACGCTACGCCGAGTGTGCCCATGTCGTGTGTTTCGATTTAGCTCTACAACTTGACCCATGCTGAGGTGCTCTCGGCCTGAGGTCAACTCAGGACTGGGGTTACGTTAGACTCGTAACTCTCGATCTGGATGGCGTCCTGTACTCGGTCATTGACTATATCTAAGCCCTGGGCCCTGCACAGCGCGCGAAACCGTCCATTCTCCTTGGCGATCAGCTCATCCCAAGCTCCAGATTCAACCACACGCCCGTGCTCCAGCACGTGTATGACATCGGCTCCATGAATCGAACCACAGAAGATTCGTACACTTTACGATGCAACTGCTCACTGTTGTCATTCTGAGCGCAGTGAAGAATCTCACCGCGAGACCCTTCACTTCGTTCAGGGTGCCAATCTCTTGTAGTCTGATTTAGTGCAGCCAACGTAGGGGTCCGATTCATCGGACCCCAAAAGGGCTTGATCAATCAAGCCCCTACTACTGCTTTGTCAGGATCGAGGATAACCGTATTCCCCAACAGGTTTCTTGCAGGTGCACTAGGGGCCACATACTCCGCGGGCCCCACTTTTTAAATGCAGAGAAAAGTAATGTTAGCTCAGCCGCCTGGCTGTACGAACTCTTCTGGCTGCTCGTTTGATCCGAACAGTACGCCCAGGATAGTCGATGCTGAGCGTGTAATCTTTTAAGAGCGAAGCTCCTATCAACGTATCCTGGGAAGCTGTCAGGATGAGATCCACCTCGTGCTCACGCCCGTCAAACACTACCCTTCCCCGGAATACGTCTTTGACAATAACCTCGCCATTCGCCAGTTCGTATCGCTCGACAAATTTGAACTCCAAGTCCAGCAGGTCGATATATTGCTCGGCTAGGCACAGGGTCCCGCTAAATCCTGTATCTACCATCGCCAGGACCATCGTGATGGTACTTCCCCTCTTGAGCCCGACCTCCACTAGGGGTTCCAAGGTCTCGTTGACACGCCCTGCAATCATGCCTGTTTCAACTTGTGGACGGCCTTGTAGCCAATGCGGATGAGACAGAAGGGCTTGCCGGGATGCACGGCCTCCGCCTGGCACAGCGCTTCTTCGGGGGTTTTTCCTACGAAGTAATCTCCGCTATCCCCCTCGACCATCACGTAGTCCCCCCGGTGTTGGGCTTCCAACTCGCTGCGGATCTCTTCATAACGAGCCCAACCAAGGCGGTCTAGCTCCTTAGTGGAATGAGCGGTCTTCTCTCTCTTCAGTCGTTCTAGCTTCTCTTGGGCGGTCACCAGATATCCTCCTTTTCCACTCTAGAACGTCGGATGGCATCAGGCTATTGCCGGCGGTCCGGCTAATGGCTTTACGAGAAACGTTCTTCCCTGTTCCGTAAACACAGTTCTTGCTTGCTCTGCCGTGAGGCGCTTCTGAAATACGCCGAACACAGCAGAACCACTGCCAGACATCAAGGCTCCTTCGGCACCCAAGCGCAGCAAAGCATCCTTCATTCTCCTGATCTGCGGATATTCAGGAATCACCGCCCGTTCCAGGTCATTCACGAGCGACTCCGGTGACGGCCATGGATGAACCATTGCTGCCTGGGGCTTCTCCGCAGCGGGAAGTTCATCGAAACGACGGTACGCCCAAGGAGTCGAAACGCCGAAAGGGGGAACGACAATGACCAGCCAGCAAGAGGGCAGAGGGGGAGCGGCTGTTAAGATCTCACCAATCCCCTCGACTCGCGCTGGACGACAGGGGATGAAGAAGGGGACGTCTGCCCCGAGGCGGGCTCCGAGTGCGCAGAGACGGTCTTCCGATAATTTCAGAGAGAGCAAAGTATTGAGGCCCTTTAAGACCGCTGCGGCATCGCTACTGCCTCCCCCTAAGCCAGCCCCAGCAGGAATGTGCTTGTGCAGGTCGATGAAGATCCTGGCTTGCGTTCCCGTCTCCTTACACAGCAGCGCCGCAGCTCTGTAGGCGAGATTGGTCTCATCGCTTGGGATCATAGCATCATCGCAAGTGACAGCGATGTGAGTCTGACCGCCGGTTGCTTCGATGGTAATTTCATCGAACAAACTCACCGGCACCATGAGTGAGTCAAGC
>CAZAYE010000254.1:0-5745 GCA_964489255.1 uncultured Enterobacteriaceae bacterium | reverse complement strand
GTAAACACTCAATACCCGGAACCCATTGCTTCAGATATGAGTTAGAGGGTGCGCTGACAAGAATACGTTCAGAACCAATTTTCCTTGCTACATTTTCCAAAACATATTTTGCCAATAGATCGTCACCCAAATTGCCCTGGCCATAGTAACCAATAACAGCAATATCGCAAACGTTAGAGGGCATGGATATCTTCCAGAACTTTCTGCCATCGATGTTCCCAGGTATGCTCTGTGAGCACCCGCTGTCTTGCTGCAGCCCCAATCTGCTGAGCCCCCTCAGGATTCTTTCGCAAAGCTTGTATTTTCTCAACAAGATCACGGTCAGAATCAAAGAGCACGATTTCTTTTTGATCAGTGAAATACTTTTGTACCTCAGGAAATCTTTCTACCAGTACGCAAACTCCACAAGCTGCCGCCTCAAAGAGACCGACTTTAACATTCGTATGTCCCGCTACCGTTTGGGCAAAAGAGAGGTAGAGGGGGGCTGAATTGATGGCACGCACCTGAGCCATTCCGTGAACCGCGGTGGAAAGTCGTAAAACCTCAAGCCATCGAGGGCGCCAGCCTTGTCCGTACGTACACACCTTGATGGGCGTCGCACGCAGCCGAGCAACGGTCTCCTTGCGTTCGGGACGAGCTCCACCCACGACGACAACATCTGCAGTTCTTCGCACGTTCGGCAGTGGGCGGTGAAAACTGGCGTCGGCAGCAAACGGTAAAACACGACATTGTACCCCAATGCTCTCATATGCCGGAAGCGATTGCTCCGTATTGGTGTAGAACACATCAAAATACGGAGAAAACAGTTTGGTGCGTGTTGCAAAATCGTCAGGGTCGGACAGGGCAATGCCGACTCGAAGAATCCCTCGCCGGCGCAGTTCCTCATGCATTGCTGGTGTCAAGCTTAATCCGCCGGCGTTGCAAATCACAACGTTAGGTCGGCAGTGTTCGATGAAGGTGCGGACGATGTCATCGTGAAGCCAATGTACGCGACCTTCTCGCCTCGTCATTGCGCTGGAGAAACGACTGTAGAGCGCCGGATCTACTGGGCGAAGCCGGACATGAGGAAGGCGCTGAAGACATTCTTTCATCAGATACACGACGTCATTCTCTCCATGGAGATAACTCCCGAAATGCAAAATGCGCGTCCGTTTCAATGAATCCATTCTATAAGCCATGGAGGAGACTCTCTCTTTGAGACAACCAATGGGGAGGTTGGGCACAAGCGCCGTGTTGCCCAACCTACGAGACTCTTGTAGCTTCTGTTCCCCTTTTCTTTAGGAGTCGCTGACCCCCGACTCTTGCCCCCTAGGACCTTTTCTAGGTCGCGGCGCGAGAGCCCTCGTTGCTGCATACGTAGCTTGGTGGCCTCAATCGGATCTGGCGGATCGATCCACCAGTGCTTCGCCTCGTATGCTTCCACCAGCGTTACCAGGACGTCAAGTCGATCACCATCCGGGGTTCCGGGCTTTGACATCTTTGAGATCAAGGGTCTCAAACCCTAGGAAGGTGAAGGGTGCGGCCCTTCTGGCTTGTCTGGTGTTCTGGTTGGCGGTCGTGAGGTCTCCTGTTCAAGACGGTCGCTGAGGATTTTGGCAATATTCAGAAAAATTTTGGCGCCAATGCGTGGGTAGCGACGCTGCATGCGGCTGAGGAAACGTTCATTGAGCGCCATAGCTTCCACATTACCAGTCGCGACGACGTTCGCGGTGCGCACCTGACCACGGAGCAGTGCCATCTCACCAAATACGTCCCCGCGTTGGAGTTCCCGTATGATTCGGGATTGACCATTCATATCGACACGGACCTTCGCCTTACCGTTGATCAGGACAAACATCTCGTTGCCCACCTCCCCCTGGCGGACAATCGGCTGCTCACTCGGGAAGGATTTAAGCTCTCCCATCAGCGCAACAATTTTCGCCTGGAAGGGTCGTAACCCTTCAAACAGCCGGATCGTCTTGTGAGGATCTTTGCCCAGCTTCAGATAGAGGAGATCCCACAGAGTAATGACAGGCGTTGTGGCCAGCAGGGCCGGCAACAAAGCAATCTCTCCCAGAAGTCCAACCACAATGGTCGTAGCAGACAGAAAACCAAATTCTTGGATAGGAACAAAGGTTGAAGTACAAAGCGTCAGAAAGCCCAAACAGAGGATGAGCGAGGCATAGAGCGCGGGCTTGCCGACAGTGGAAAGGGTTTCTAACATTGCCTTTTCTTGGCTCTCTGTAGCACGGACTTCAGAACTGAGCCGGTGCATCAGGTGGACCGTGTCATCGACGGCAATCCCCAGAGCGACCGAAGCAATGATATTGGTGCCGAAGTTGAGCACGGCTCCCGAGGCTCCCATTAATCCGAAAAAAACACAGAGCGGAAAGACATTCGGGACCATGGCAATCACCCCAACCCGCACCGACAGGAACATGGCTGCCATGAGGACAAAAATGATACCCGCGGTCAGCGCCAGACTCTGAATCTGTCCAGAGATAATATTCCCGGTGGTGTGGGTCAAAAGGATCAAGTTTCCGGTCGAATGAACTTTGAGTTCCGGCGGGAAACGGTCTTTAGCAAATGCCTCGATCTGCTCCACCGTGGCGGCAATGTCACTCGAACGCGAGAGGGTGGTCCGCACCAGAATGTTTGTCCGGGAGAAATCTTGATTCGCCACCCGGGCAAAGCTCTTAGGGCTGCCAGCCACGAGTTGCATGACCGCTTTCAGCTGGTCAGGGTTTTCCCAAAAGGTCGTCCGCTGGCCTTCCGGTGGAGCCTCGACCAGCTCTCCCTCGGCGGATACGACCAACCCGCCACCACCCTCCTGGGCGCCTCGGTCCAACATCTCGCAGTAATCGACAAAGGACACTGTCTTGTCCACCCCCGCTAGGGAATCGATGTAGAGTTGCAGGTCTTTGAGCCTGCGCAGCGTATCCCACTTCTTGATGATGTCCTGTTCTTGGCCGTCAATCACCACATAAAAAGCCATACTCCCGGTCAGATACTGATTGATGGCGTCGGTCGCTTGACGAATAGGATCAGTCTCGCGAAAGAAAGATTGGAAATTTGAGTCCACCCGGATAGCGAAGCTCTGCCACAGAGAGACAATGGTGATAAAGAGCGCCACAACCATGACCAGGCGGCGGTGGTGGGTGGAGAGATGGCCTAACTTCCGCAGGACAGCCGTCACCCGCGGTGAAAAGCTTTCTTCCCGCCTGGCCGGTAGACGTAACAACGCCAGCGACGCGGGCACCAGCACGATTGAGAGGAGAAAGGCACTGGCAATGCCTATCGAGGCATAGAGACCGAGTTCCTGAATGCTGACAATCTCGTTGACCATCAGCGACAGAAAGCCGAGGACTGTCGTGAAAGCAGCAATAAACAAGGGCGTAACGGTTGTTCGGAGTGTCTCCAACCCCACCTCGGGCACGGGGCGACCAGGAAGGGCAAGTTCGTAGTACTCAGCCACGACATGGAGGGAGTAGGCCGTGCCTAATACGAGGACTAATGGGGGGAGGGCAATGCTGCCAAGACTCAGGCTGCTGCCCGCCAGCACCATGATGCCCAAAGTCCAGGTCAAACTGACAACTACCGTGAGGGTAGGTAGCAGCACGCCTCGCAGAGAGTGAAAACAGAAAAACAAAACGATGATAATGAGCAGCAACGTAGCCGGCACGAACAGGGTTAAATCGTCCCACATAGCCCGCGCTGAATAGACCTTAAAGTGCGGCAGTCCAGTATAGTACAGCTTTTCGGGCCCATTTTCCTTGGCGACGAGAGCCTGGATGGAGTCATCGATGCCGAGGCGGAAGAATTCGTCATCGTTGATATTCGCGAAAAAGATGTTAATGGCCGCAGCTCGGCCATCTGGCGACACTAAGTTCTTGAGATAGATAGGCCTCTCGCTGAGCGTTTTTTTGAGCCCCGCAAGCGCTGTAGCTGTAGTAGGAATCTGGGGGACGAGGAGGGGAGGCTCTACGACATCGGCGACAGGGTCTACTGCGGAGGTGAGACTAATAACATCCTCCACCCCGTCAACCTTTTTGATCTCGTCAGTGAGGCGCTTAATCTTCTGGAGCACCTCTGGCGTGTAGATGTTATCGGCAATCAGGCCGATGACTCCTACCTCATCGCTGCCAAAGAGCCGGCGTACCTCCTCGTAATACTGATTTTCTGGGCTTCCTTGCGGAAGCAGACTTTCCACCGAGCTATCCAGGCGGATATGCCCGGCATGATAGCCTAAAAAAACAGTCAGTAGCAGAATGAAAAGAAGGATACTCTTTGGTCGCTGGACGATCAGATGATAAACCCGCTCCATAACATTCCCTCTCCGCCTAGATGTAGGGGGAAAAACGGCGCCGCCCTGAGCAGCTATATATCAGGGAGCAAAAGAAGGGAAAGAGGAGAAGAGGGTAAACCTTTTAGTGAAGGACAGAATGCGAAGAAGGAAGGGCGTGGGGTATACGCCCCTCCTTCATTGGCCTTACGCCGTGTAGGGCATTAGCCAGGTGGAGGGAAACCCTGACCAATTACGGCGAAGGGCGAGAACAATTTATTCCGAAAATGGAACCGTATTCAGCGAGTAGCTGTGAAGAGGAGTAGATAAGCGGTTCCCAGCATAACGACCGGCATGATCAGATCGAGAAAACTCATCGTGGTTCCTCACTCTCAGGAAGCGCCTTGTGCTCCAGACTCTTCTCGGCTCTTCCTTTGTCCCTTAGAATCATCCATCCTCACTGAGTTTTAAAAGCCTGTCTCGAGCAGAAACCGTGCCAGCGTCGTACCTCTCGACAAAACGCCAACAATGAGCGGGAAAAGCTATTAGTCTTCAGCGACCTTTCTTCAAGAAGAAGTAAGAAAAGCGGAGCTTTTTCTGCGGGGGCATAACAATTCTTGGCAAACTTGAGAATCTTAATTCCCGTTACCAATAATTGGATATGTACCTTTTTCCTGCTCGCTTCTTGGCACCTGATATCAACGTGATATATCCAACCGATATGGATACTCAGCTTGAGCAAACTCGTACACGGCTAGAGAGCCTCATTGAGATCAACCAGCTCCTCATGAGTACAGTCGAGCCAGATGACTTACTCAGAGTGATCCTCGAATCCGTTATCCGTCTGTGCACAGTCGAAGGCTGCAGCATTGGGTTGATTGATAGCACGAGACGCCAGCTCGCGTTCGCCCTGACGATGGGTGGAGCAAAAGTCGAGGAGTTTCGTATTGAGCTGGGGCAAGGAATCGCCGGGTGGGTGGCACAGACAGGGCAAGGAGTTATCTGCCAAGACGTCTCACAGGATCCTCGGTGGTTTGGCGGCATCGACCAGCAAACCGGCTTTAAAACCAAATCGATCCTCTGCATACCGCTCAAACAGCATGACCAAATCATTGGAGTCATAGAGGCGTTTAACACAACCAATCCTGAAGGGTTCACCCCAGCAGACCTGCAGCTCCTCATGGCTTTTGGTGGACTGGCCGCGACTGCCATCAGTCGCGCGAAGGTATTCGCCACCGTGCGCAACGTCAGTGTGGCGTTTCAAGAGATAATCCAGGATCGTTATCGCTTTGTCCTCGGTCCCAGTTCAGCCATGCAAGAAGTGCTCCGCCTTGCTCGTACTGCGGCGGTTACACAGTCTACGGTCCTCCTGCTTGGGGAAAGTGGCACTGGTAAGGAGGTGGTGGCGCGCGCGATTCACCAGTGGAGTCCGCGGGCAGAGCAGCCCTTCGTCGCGGTCAACTGCACGGCTCTCACTCCCGAAT
>CAZAYE010000253.1:0-5763 GCA_964489255.1 uncultured Enterobacteriaceae bacterium | reverse complement strand
TCAGCGTGAAGTGGGAATCCCCTGGTCCTAAGCTCCGTGAAATTATCCTTGCCCTGCGCGCCATCTGGAACTGTTGGCAGAACGGTACCCCGCTCAACTTCAAGGGACAGTTCTATACCTTTACCCTCATGCCGCCGGCGTTCAGCCCTGGACCGATCGCGCACCCACGGGTGCCGATCTATATCGCCGGCGTTAATCCCTACATATGTCGCTTGGCTGGGGAGTTGTGTGAGGGGTTCCACGCCCACCCCTTCCATACCGCCAAGTACTTGCGCGAAGTGGTGTTGCCCCAGATCGAGGCAGGAGCGCAAAAGGGTGGTCGCAGCCGCAAGGACGTGACCGTTGTCACCTCTGCCTTTGTCATCATAGGTGACAGTCAGAAAGAAATGGACGAGATGCGTGAGAAGGTGCGACAGCAAATTGCCTTCTATGCGTCAACGCGGACGTACAAGCCGGTGCTGGACCTGCACGGCTGGGGGGACGTATGTCTGCGGCTGAGCGAGAAGGCAGCAAAGGGCGAATGGGGGGCGATGGCAAAGGAGATCACCGATGAGATGCTGACGGAGTTCGCGGTGACGGGCTCGCCAGAAGAAGCGCCTGGGCTGGTAAAAGCGAAGTACGAAGGGCTGCTCGACCGTGTGATGTTTTATCATGCGGATCCCCTAGGGAAGAACGGCGCCCGATGGCGGAAGATAGTCGCAGCATTCAGGGCGTAGAGAGCGGAGCTCTCATCTCTTTTAAGGAGAAGGATTAGTAAAGAAGAAAACCGGCCAACCTTCACTGACCACTCTAGGAGGTGAGACAAGGGCGTAAGGCGCTATGGCTGCTCAGGGCAAAGACCTACGGAGGAGCAACGTATGACGAGCAAAGGTGAGAAACAGAAGCACCAGTGGATCCTCTATTTCTTAGGGATAGCGTTTCTCCACTGGGTGTGGGGAAACGCGCTCCTCTCGGCGCCCGCTGCAGAGACTCGAGCGCAAGAAGAGGGAGGGCATGATCTTCCTTCCCTCATTATGCTTGCCAAAATCGCCGCCGCGGGCGCCTCAGGGCAATTCGAAACAGCCGAACAACTCTTCAAGCAGGGGAAAGAGGCTGGCCTTAGCCAGTTACAGATGTACGAAGCCGTATTGAACCTGTTGCCCTATGTAGGCTACCCACGCACCTTGAGTACCATGACCCGCTTTCAGAAAATCTACCCACAGTACATCTCCGAACGCTCGGCAGGGAAAGATCCTCAACCCACTGAGCCGTGGCCCCAATATGCCTTAGAAGTGTGGGGAAAACGGGGTGTCCAAATTCAGCAACAACTTGGAGTGGGAGGCCCAGGCCTGGAGGAATTCACGCGACAGATAACCCACCTCAGCCCCGAGTTGGCCGAATGGGTACGCTATGACGACTTTGGGCGCGTCTTTGGCCGAGCTGGACTCTCGCTGGTCGAGCGAGAAGCGATCGTCATTGGCGTGTTGATTGCCCAAGCGGCACCGCAACTTGCTGTCCACTCCCAAGCCATGCTGCGCGTGGGTGGGAGCGAAGAACTCATTGAGGCACTGCTTGACGCGGTGTCGGGAATTGTGGGCGAGCAGGCGACGGCGGCTTCCCGCCAATACATCGCCGAGGCGCGCAAGAAATAACAGTTTCTTGCTTGAGCAATGGAAAGACCGTGACGGGGATTTTGCCCACGACGGGAAATATACAGCAATGGTCAAACTGACAGTCAATATGCTACGGAGGAACGAGATGCCTGTTCACGCCGCAGCGTTGAAACGGAGCTGATGGCAATGAGAGGGAACACCCAGGAAAGGAGGGTTTATGAGCGCACAAGCGTTAAACATCATGCTGGTTGACCTGTTCCGTTCGGAGGAGGCCTTCACGCGGTATCAGCGAGACCCGGACACTGTAGCGGCGCAGTATAATCTGACACCCGAAGAACAGGAGCGATTGAAGGCTAAGGATATGGGTTGGCTCTATCAGCGGGGTGTCCACCCGTACATCTTGGCTCAATTCGCGCTTTCCGTCGGTTATGACTTACGGCAGTATGCCAGCCAGCTCCGGGAAGCGACCGGTCAAGGGGAAGTAATGCACTAAAGCAAGGAGGGCAATATGGCACAGCTCGTTGCAGCAATGGCTTCGGTTCATGTCCCACTATTGACCAGTGCTCCGCATCTTGCAGATCAGGCCATGTGGGAAAAAATCAATCGCGGGTTTGCGACATTACGTGACACTCTGGTGTCATCGGGTGCGGATACAGTGGTGGTAATCTCAGACGAACACTTTAATGCGCTTGATCCGCGCCGCTATCCATCGTTTGGTGTTGTCACGGCTGAAATCGGTGTTGGTCCGGTAGAAAACTGGCTCGGTATTCCGCGTAACAGCATCAAGGTCAACTTCGAGCCTGCGCTCGCTGAGGCGATCTTAAGCGAAGGGGTGCACCAAGGGTTTGACCTGACGCGAGTAGGCGAGGCTGGTTTAGAGCATGGTTTTCTCACGTGTCTTCACTTTCTCACGCCCCGTTGGGATCTCTCGTATGTGTGGCTGATCCAGAATTGCGTCCTGCCGCCGTTGCCCAGCGTGCGGCGTTGCTATGAATTCGGCCGTATGGTGGGCACTGCAATCCGTAGATGGGATAGTTCGCGCCGGGTAGCACTCCTCGGCACTGGTGGGCTGTCACACGCGGTCGGCACTCCAGACATGGGACGGATTGATCCGCAGTTCGATGCGAAGTTCCTCGACCTCCTATGTGCCAACAGTCCGGCCTTGTGCAACATCACTGATGCAGAAATGGACGCCGTCGGCAACGGGACGCACGAGGTGCGCAACTGGGTTGCGGTAGCTGGTGCGGTCGAGGGGACAAAAGGTGAAGTCGTCATGTACGAGCCCATGATGGCCGTGGGCTTCGGTATGGTGCAGTTTCAGGTGGCCTAGAGCGAATTGCAGATGCCTTTCCCAAGGACTGGATTCCTGCTTGCGCGGGAGTGGCATCCCAGCGCCCTCTCCTCTCCGGACTGTCGGAGGAACCTGGACAGCATGAGAGGGAAGATCGATGGAACGTGAACTGGTAAAAATCTATGACACGTCACTGCGCGATGGGTTGCGTAACTCGGGCATCTCCATGACCCTGGAACAAAAACTCCGCTTCGCGCAACAACTAGAGCGGCTTCAGGTAGATGCGATTGAAATTGGCTATGGCAGTCCGTCTCAGGTCGAGGCGATGAGCCGGCTCTCGCAGTCGCTCACCGGCCCGGTTGTCTTTGGTCTTTCCCGCGTCAATCTGAAAGATATCCAGCGCGTCCTCCAGGGAGTGGAACATGCCAAGAAACCCGGAGTCAACATTTTCAGTCCGGTGTCAGATAGTTTCTTGCAGAAAGCTAAGAAAGGTCGCCAGCAGGCGGTTGAGGCTTCGGTCAAAGCCGTTGCGTACGCGAAGCAGTATGTAGATTACGTCGCGTTTTCGGCGCAGGATGCGACGCGAGCTGATCTTGCCTATCTGGTCGAAATCTTTGCTGCAGTGATTACAGCCGGCGCGACTGTCGTGTCTCTCGCAGACACCGTGAGCTATGCAGTTCCTGCGCCTTTTGGCCAACTGTGCCATGCCATACGCACCCGGGTCCCGAACGGGGGCAAAGTCACCTGGAGTGTACACTGCCATAATGAACTCGGGTTGGCTGTCGCGAACTCACTGGCTGCGATCGAGAACGGTATTCGTCAGGTCGAATGCACAGTCGACGGAATTGGTGAAGGGGAGGGGAATACCCGTATGCAGGGCGTTGTCACCACGCTCAAGGTCCATGAGGATTTCTTCTCCTCAGTCAGAACCGGTATTGTTTACGACCAGCTTGCTAGGACTAGCCGGCTCCTTTCTGAGATTGCCGACCCGATGACGGCCATGGGGCTTGACAAATTTAATTGAAAATGATTTTCAATTTCACTAAGGCCTTATGCGCTCCTACGAAGGCGTGAATGGGGGAGACGCGCAGGCAAAACGCGGCCTGGAAACGTAAGGAGGGAATTGTGTACCAAGAAGAGATCCTGACCACCATTGCCGGTATGAGCCCGGACTCCGCACTCGAAGTCGCCCTGTGCTCGGACTGTGCCGATGGCAGGTACCTCGAACTTCGCCGACTGTCCTGGGGAGAGGGCATCGGTTGGTATCGCCAGCAAACGCTACGACTCGACGCCAACGAAGCTGAAAGAATTCTTCAGACTCTGCGTGGGAGCCGAAGCAAGTGGGGCAGCCAACCGGGCACGCCGAAAGGGAAAGTCATCCCCTTCCCCATACTCACAGAGCAGCCAGGGAAGCCCAAGCGCAAGACCGCCTAACCAGAAACCGCAAAAAGAACGGGCGACCCATATAGGCCGCCCGTGACAAGGAAGGCAGACAGAAGAAGAGGCTCTAGGGGTTGGTTACTTCACACGTCTAATGTTGACCTCTCGTTCGACCCCTTTGGTCTTGATCATGCCCAGATACATTTCGAGCTCTTCAATGTCGCGCTGCTCAGACTCAATGTGGGTCTCAAGCATGGTACGTAGCGCCACGTCGTCCTCTGCTAGGGTGTGGGCTTCCAGATACCCTTGCATGGTGTCTTTTTCCAGTTCCAGATCCTGGCGCAGCATCTCTTCGACCTCGGTTGCTTGGTGCACGGTACCGATCTCTACCGTAGGCACACCACCCAGAGCGACGACTTTCTGGCCGAATTTTTCGGCATGCCCCAAAGAACCCTTGCTTTGTGAGGAAAAAAAATCAGCAAACACTTTGCGCCACAAACCATTCACTAAGAGAGCGTGCTGTTTGTACTGCAAAGCAGCGGTATGTTCCAAGGCAAGTGCCTTGTTCAGTGCCGCGATCACCTTTTTCGCGTCCATACCCGGCTCCTTTCGTCAAATACGTTCTCCGAATACAACGAGCAGGGTATGCCTTACTACCGCTTTTGTCAATCTAAATATTTGATTTTATTAGGAAAAATGAAATTGAAAATCAATCTCATTTGGAGGGAACACCGCACGACGCAATCATAGTAGTTGATCTGCAACGATTTGTTTTTACGCACCATTCCAGAGAGGCCAGAGGTTGACATCCGGAGCCCGTAGAGAGGAATACTCTACGGGCTTTTTTATTTTCACGATGAGCAAGGAAGGAGAATAGGATGGAAGAAAAGTATGCCACCGTCTTCTCGAATCAGGCAGGCATTACCGCGCGCGTCTGCCCGCGTGGGCATGTGTATCTTCATGTCGGACATACCTGCCTCACCCTGCGCAAAGACGATTTTCTCGACCTCGCCCAGATCATCCGTGCGACGGAAAACCATTTGTTAGAAAATAAATTGCCCTGGCCAAACGAGCCGCATCACTAAGGCATGATTCGAGGTGCTCCGCTGGCATGGCAATATCGTCATTCATGCACCTGCGGAGGCTGACTATCCGGCCAAATTTGCCCTAACGAGACCACATTCTTAGAACGAGCTATGGGCCAGACGACCATGTCGCAAACTTCGTCATCTATTCAGCCTGTGTGGACAGGGAATCCCCCCCCGCTGCCGGCACAACGGCAGCGGGGGCCGGCATGGACCGTGTCCTGTGTGATTCACGGAGTGTTGTTCGCCCTGGGGTTATGGGGTTTCGAACGAGCGGTCGAAGAACCACCTCTCCACAGCAAGGCAGCGCTGGGGGAGCAGGGGACGGCGTCACTGGAGGGGTAGTGGGTGGCATTGCCGGCGGTCTGCTGGGAGGCGTCATCGGCGGTCGGGGCACAGAGCCCTTGCTGGTCAA
>CAZAYE010000252.1:0-5764 GCA_964489255.1 uncultured Enterobacteriaceae bacterium | reverse complement strand
GTCCCATATCGAGACAGTGCGGCAGCGCCACGAACAATTGGGATGTCGCTACGTTGTCACCTTCTCTGTGCAAAAGCCCTCTACCGATACCCTTGCCGTCGATGACCGTAACGAGCCACTCCGAGACGAAACCGGCCAGTTAGTATTTCGCCCAGCTGGACACGGCGCTTTGCTGGAAAATTTCAACGACCTTCAGGGCGATGTCGTCTTCATCAAAAACATCGATAACCTGGCTGTGGACAGGCTCAAACCCGCAACCTCCCTCTACAAGAGAGCATTAGCTGGCTATCTGATCGAGCTACAAAACCAGATCTTTCTCTATTTGCACACGCTTGCCGGTGAGTTCCTCGACGAGCGGTTGCTCAAGGAGATGTTTGAGTTTGCCGCCGAGAAACTGTCCATCGTGCCCCCTGCTGATCTGGCACGCAAATCACGCGCCGAGCGAGTTGCTTTCTTGGCAGATCGCTTGAATCGACCCCTCCGAATATGCGGGGTAGTGAAAAATACTGGTGAACCCGGCGGAGGTCCCTTCTGGGTCCAACCAGCCGACAATACGGCCTCGCTGCAAATCATTGAGTCGGCACAGGTCGATATGCAGGCAGTTGACCAGCGCGCGCTCTGGGAGGCAGCAACACACTTTAATCCTGTGGATCTGGTGTGCGGCGGACGAGACTATTGTGGCAGACCCTTCGATTTGCGACGGTTTGCCGATCCGGAGACGGGATTTATTGCCCAAAAGTCAAAAGACGGAAAAGTACTCCGCACGCTGGAACTCCCCGGTCTGTGGAATGGTGCTATGGCGCGCTGGAACACCGTGTTCGTTGAAGTGCCCCTGGTGACGTTCAATCCGGTGAAAACCGTCTTTGATCTCCTTCGTGACGCACACCAGGGTGAGTAATAGATGAAAAGGCGGCGTCAAACCTGTCTTGCTTGGGTATTCTGGTTCATGTGGTTCTTGCTGTTTGTTTCAAGAGTAACCTTCGCCGGGCATGGCTTTATGAGTGCTTTTGGCAACATCGAGTGGTTACCCGAACCCGGCCGCGCCCCAGATAGTGCCTGGTACCAGCTCGATGCCTGGCAAGAAGAAGGAAAGCTATGGCTGGCGCGCGACCCCGAGGCTAAGGCTCGGCTGTGCCTGACTTTTGCTCGGGAAAAGCTGGCTGAGTTGGCAGTGATGGTCAAGGCCGAAAATGTTGCTGCCGCTGCAGTTGCCGCAGATCAGTACGCGGCATATATCGACCGAGCGAAGCACATCCTCAACGATGGAATAGAGCCTACTATGAAAGAATCCCTGGCCGACCTGATGGCCAATGCCCTGCTTGAACACCAATATATTCTTTCCGTCATCTATGAAGAGCTCCCAGCCAACACCCGGGCGGCCGTACCGCGCGTTATTACCGTTGCCCAGAAACACTATCAAGAGATCACCAAGCTTCTACCAGCCAAGAAAAAAGGCGCACTGTTTTTTAAGGAAGAGGAGGTGCGCTGGTCCGTGCAGATGGCTACGCGCGCTGAGGAAAGCACCCCGTAATCACACAGGAGGAGAAAAAGATGGACGAGAAAGAATTGAGTGAATTGACGCGCAAAACCGCCGAGAGGCTTTTCGGTCCACCGAAGAAAGGTGAAGGCGCCTATGCCTTGTGGCGGCAGTTCAACCCCGAGTTGGCCAAACAGTTCTCGTTGTTTTTCACCGGCCGTCTCTACGCCCGTGAAGTGCTCTCACAGAAACAGCGTGAACTCTGCGCAGTGGCAGCCCTCGCCGTGCGGGACTTCCAAGATGAGCTGCGCATGCACTGCCACGCTGCCCTCAATGTTGGCGCGACCAAAGACGAGGTTGCCGAAGTGATCTTCCAGATGGCCACCTATGGCGGAGTGCCCTGTATGGTGGAAGGGCTCAAGACTCTCAAAAAAGTATTAGAGGAAAGAGGAGAATGGAAGGAAGAGAAGTGACTGTCAGGGCCTTATTCGTCCTGGTTGACAGCCTCACCGTAAGAATGCCAGACTAGGGCGGTCACAAAGGAGGGACGCCATGCCAGAGGTTGCCTCGTTGGCTTCGCGCCGCATCGAAGTTCAAGAAGACGATCCGATCGAATTGCTCTACGCCCGTGGCGTGACTGATGGATTACCGGTCGTGCCACCGACTGAAGAACGGGTCAAACGTATGCTGGCTGCCACTGACCGTGACCCGCAGGAGCTGATCGGCCTGATCGGCCCCAATTACGGCCGTGCAACGGTCGAGAAAATTGCCATCAATGCGGTGATGGCTGGTTGCCATCCATCCTATTTCCCCGTCGTGGTGGCTGGGGTCGAGGCCATGTGCGAGGAGCAGTTCTGTATTCATGGCCTTAATGTTACGACGTTCTCGGCCACGCCCATGGCGATTATCAACGGTCCGATTCGTCACCAGCTCGGTGTCAACTGTGGCCACAACGCCTTAGGGCACGGCTTCCGTGCCAATGCCACCATCGGTCGCGCTCTGCGGCTCGCCATCATCAATATCGGCGGCGCCAAGCCACACGAGATCACCAAGGCGACCATGGGTCACCCGGCACAGTACACTTTTTGTGTCGGCGAGAACGAAGAAGAGAGTCCTTGGGAGCCGCTGCACGTCGAGAAGGGCTACCGTCCTGATCAGAGCACGGTTACTCTCTTCGGCGGGCATTCCCCTCTGCAAATCAACGATCATGCCAGCCGTAACGCCGAGCAACTGGCGCTGTCCCTCGGCTGGACCATGGCAGGATTGTGGAATCACAAGAATTTCCCCTTGTTCTCTGACACCATGTTGGTCGTTTGTCCGGAGCACGCCAAAACTTTCGCTCAGGATGGCTGGTCTAAGAACGATCTGCGACAATTCCTCTATGACAAGATCCGCCGGCCCTTGCGCGAGCTCCGTCCTGGAGTCAACGGTGGTGAGGGAGCTGGGGTGAGCATGCTGAGGACCGAAAAGAAGGACCGACAACCACCGACCGACGATACTCTCTTCCCCAAGTTTGCTAAGCCGGAGAACATCACCATTATCGTTACAGGTGGCACCGCAGGGCGGTTTTCAGTAGCCGTGCAAGGCTGGGCCGGAGGTGACCTCGGGAGTAAAATCACGACTAAAGAAATCTCTGTATAACAGGTCCTGAAAGACACCGCGTTTCACCCTTCGACAAGCTCAGGGCGAACGGGTAGTATTCAAAACGTTAAGGATTTCCGTTCATGCTGAGCCTGTCGAAGCATGAACACTCCAGTGCCAAAACCCGAGTAAAGCAGAGGAGGTGCATCATGGGAGATCTGTTACTTGACCCCACCGATAAGGTGGAACGGACGCACAAGGTATTCGCCCCCCGACTGGATACGCTGGCTGGGAAGACGGTCGGCCTGCTGGATATCAGCAAGGCCAAAGGCTCTTTCTTCCTTGACCGCGTGGAAGAGGTGTTGCGCCAGCAGTATGGCGTAAAGGATGTTCTGCGTCGGATGAAACCAACCGTGACCCGCCCAGCGCCCGAGCCGCTCAAGGCCGAGCTGACGGAGAAATGCGACGCGCTCATCGAAGCCCTCAGCGATTGAGGGAGCTGCATCTCGTGCAGTTCGCACGATGTCGTCTACTTTGAAGAAAAAGGCATTCCGACCGCCAATATCACCACTACTGAATTTATTGGTGCGGCTCACGCACAGTGTACAGCCCTAGGCATGCCGCAGTATGAGCCGATCTTAGTTCAACACCCAATCCAGCCCAAAACCCCGGATGAAGTACGGACACTGGCCGACCAAGTCATCGACCAGATCATCGCGAAATTACTCAAGCAGAAAGTGCAGCAGGCAGCCTAACTGACTGCCAGCACGCTGTTCCGTGTCGGGGTTCCAGTCCCGTTCAGAGCTGGAACCCCACTGTTTCCTGCTCGGCTCCAGCTTGTTCCTCAGTGGGTTGTATCGAGCGACTCGATTTTCTTTGGCGTTATTTTGAGGAGCACACGAGGGGTGTTGATATTCTGCTGAGCCGCAGGGGTCGCCGCTCCTTCTTCACCCATGTACTTTTTGTAGATTTTGGTGGTCATCTCTTTCACCCCTGTCGTCTGTATCTCCGCCGTGCCCTCCAACGTGACAACCTTATTCTTGAGGGGGCTCTCCATGACGTCGACTACAACCGCAACCTGAGGGTTGGCTTTGAGGTGCTTAACCTTGGCTCTCTCAGGCCGGGTACTCATGTACATCACCCCATCTTCGTAGAGGAACCACATCGGTGACACCTGTGGCGTGCCGTTGGCGCGGACTATCGCGAGCCGAGCAATGAGGGGTTGTGAGAGAAACTTTTGCAGCTCCTCTTTCGTCATTGACAGTGAGGCAGGCTGAGGCACAGGCGAGGTCACTGCCGGCTGGACAGGTGGGGCTTTCGCCAGTACTGGTGGGACAGACTCAGTTGCAGAAGGCGCTTGTTTGCCTGCTCCTGTGACTGGCACCTTACTGACCAATCCCGCTAAGACAATACTCAACGTCATCAATTCCAGCCCTCTTTTTCTTGTCATAGAAAGAACCCTCCAAATTCCTTGTCAGAGTTGACAGCCTGACCGCAAGAATGCCAGACTTGGGCGGTCAAGGAAACAGCAACCGTATGAGGCTATCTGCTGTCAGTCGAACAAAAAGGAGGGCCGATCATGGGTGCCTACACTGTCATCGATGTCGATGGTCATGTCTTTGAGCAAGAGTCTATGTGGGAGCAATACCTCGAACCCGCTTATTGCGAACGCTGGCCACGCATTGTACTCGACAGTCGTGGCACCGAGCGCTATCTGATCGAAGGCCGCCTATCACCCACTCCGGAAGGCCGCGGCGCGTGGAGTCCAGAGGGCATTGTGAAGGCAGCTTGTCGAAGAGAAGGCGGATATGACCCACACGCCCGACTCAAGGACATGGACATGGTGGGCTGCCGCACAAATAGCGATCAGCAATTAGCGGTCAGCATTCAGCAAAAAAGAAGAAGCTGATCGCTGGCAACTAAGAGCTGCAGGCTTCACTGATGACTTCCCACGACTACAAGCAACACTGGAAGGAATACCCTAAGGAGGAGAAAAATGGCAACGACGGTGATTAATCCCCCGGAACTGATGACGCCCCGTGGTTTCAGTCACGGCGCGATCGGAACAGGACGTTTACTTTTTGTCGCCGGCCAGACTGGAACCGACAAGGAGGGAAAAACTGTGAGCGACGACTTGGTCGCTCAATTTGACCAAGCCCTCGCTGGCGTCGTGCGCGTCGTGCAGGCAGCCGGCGGGAAGCCTGAAGACATTGTGAAGATCAACCTCTTAGTGGTCAACAAAAAGGAATATCGAGAAAAAGGGCGGGACATTGGCGCTGCCTATCGCAAGCACTTAGGACGTCACTTTCCTGCTATGACCTTGGCTGAGGTGAAAGGGCTGTTCGAAGACGATGCAAAGGTAGAGATCGAAGCGGTGGCGATGGTACCATAGGGAGTAAGCTGCTGACGCCCTGGTATAGGGAGGGGCACGGCCTGCCGTGCCCCTACGTTGTGCAATACTCTATTCCCAGATTTCTACCTCTTCTCCCACGGCATCTGCTGCTCAAAAGCCTGCCCTACGCGCAGGAGCGTCGCGTCATCAAATTGCCGGCCCGTGAGCATCAGCCCAACGGGCAGGCCATATGATTTCCCACACGGCACACTCAGAGAGGGATGGCCAGTCATATCAAATGGTGCGGTGTTGCCTAGCATGTTCCAGCCGTGCTGGATAAGTTCCCGGATACTTCTCTTCGGGTCGTATTTGTG